>JBDSND010000119.1:0-14462 GCA_039915505.1 Casimicrobiaceae bacterium | reverse complement strand
CAGAACTTTGAATTATAACGTCTGCGTGGCCCCGCCGTCCATTTGAGGTGGTAGTCGATCCTTCACCGGCGCAGCCGTTTCGCGGTTCGCCGGCTCGCCACACAGGGGGAACGTGACCATGAGCAATGCCCCGTGCCCGACCGACGGCGTGGCGACCAAAAGTGTGGCGTGGTGGCGATCGGCGACTTCCTTGACGATGGCGAGCCCCAGTCCGGACCCATCGCCACGTGTGCCCGGCACACGATAGAAGCGCTCGAGCACTTTCTCGCGCTCCTCCGGCGGAATGCCGGGTCCCGTGTCCTCGACGCTCAGGTAGGGCACGCCATCCTCGCCAGCGCCGCAGCGCACCGTCACCGAGCCGCCCCCTGGGGTGTAATGCAAGGCGTTCGCGATCAGGTTGTCCGCCATGTCGGCGAGCAGCAACGGATCGCCCGCGATGGTGACGTGATTCAGCGAGAACCCTAGATCCAGCCGTCGCGCAATTGCTTCGGGGACCCACTGCCTCGCCGCGGTCGCTGCAACGTCGTACAAGTCGATTGGCGCAAGCGTCACCGCGCCGCCCGCGGCGCCGTCGGCCTTGGCGAGCGCCAGGAGTTGCTTGGTCACATGTCCCGCACGCACGGTGGCTTGGTGCAGTCGGGCAAGCTCGGCCGCAGCCTCACCCAAGGGTTCGCGCCGCAGCAGCAGTTCCAGATGCATCTGCAGGCCGGCCAGCGGCGTTCGCAGCTGATGCGCGGCATTCGCCAGGAAACGCTTCTGGGCAGCGCTGGCCTCAGTGAGCTGGAACAACACCCGGTTGAACGCCGCCAGCACCGGTGCGATTTCCTCCGGGGCGTCGACATCCCGGATGGGATGCAAATCCTGCGGCGTCCGCTCCAGGAGCTCGCCACGAATGCGGCGCAGCGGCGCAAGCGCGTACTCGACGCCGATCCACGTCAACGCCAGCGAGGCCAAGGCGATCAGCAACGTCGGGACGAGTTCCGCCGCGAGGATCTCCCAGACGAGGCGCTGGCGCTTGCCGAGGGTTTCGCCGACCTGCACCGTGTACCCGCCTTCAGCGCGCAGCGCCACCACCCGGATCGGCCGATCCCTGTAGCGTCCGTTGTAATAGTGATGCGCGCCTTTCATGAGTGCGGGCGGCGGAGTCATGTCACCGGCACCGGCGACGAGCACGCCTTCCGGATTGCGGATCTGGAAGACGATCTCGTCGGCTCGGTCGAAGGTGAGCATTTCCTGCGCCTTCTGCGGCAGGTCGAGACGTGCCGGACCGCGATCGGTGCGGATGTGCTTCGCCAGCTCGAGGGCGGGGTCGAGCAGGGAACGATCGTAGGCGTCGTTCGCCGCGCCGACCGCGGCGCGATAGGTGATCACCGCGGCGGTCGATACGAGCAGCAGCAGGATCGAGAGGAGGAACAGCAGCAGCCGCCGTCGCAAGCTCCGCCGCTGGCCCCGCGCCGCAACGGCAGTAGCGGACGCGAAAGGAGGTTCAGGAATGGGGCGGCTCATGCAGGACGCTCGTCTGGACGCCTGAGCAACGACAGTGGCGGGCGCCCGCCGGCGTAGCCGTGCCGGCACCCGACACATTTCTACCGGACGGGCCTTACTTTACCGGAGGTCGGCGCAAGGGCGCGCCGGACCGGATGGCGGGCGCGAATCCACCATCCGATTAGGACGAACGGACGACGAACGATACTTCAGACCTGGACTTCTTCCTCTTCCCAGATATAGCCGAAGCCACGGATGGTCCGCAGCCGAGAACCAGCGTCCTCCAGTTTCGCGCGGAGCCGCGAGATATACACCTCGATCGCATTGGCCGATAGGTGCTCGTCGTAGCTCAGGATGCGCTCACCGATCTGCTCCTTGCTAAACACCCGTCCGGGTCGGCTGAGGAAGAGCTCCAGCAAGCCCCACTCGCGCGGCGTGAGCTCGACGACCTTGCCGCCGACGCGGGCGCGCTTGGCGGCAAAGTCGACCTGCAGGGCGCCGAACGTCACTGCACTGACCGAATGTGCGGGGCGACGCAACAGCGCGCGCACGCGGGCCTCGAACTCGGTGACCGAGAACGGCTTGGTGAGATAGTCGTCGGCACCAAGGTCGAGGCCGTGCACGCGGTCCTCAACGGCGTCGCGAGCGGTCAACACCAGGACCTTGGTGGGCGAGCCGCGGACGCGCAGACGGCGGAGCAACTCGAAGCCGTCGATGTCGGGCAAGCCGATATCGAGGACTACGAGATCGAAGTCCGTCGAGCGAAGCCCCCGCTCTGCATCGGCGCCCGTCCGGGCATGGTCGACGGCGTGACTCGCCCGCTGGAGGACCGCCGACAGCCCCTGCGCCAGCAGCGCATCGTCTTCCACCAAAAGAATTCGCATGCGGTTCACCTTGTCGAGACGGACCCGTGCACTCCGCGCGGCGGGCGGCGTCGCGACCAAACCGGTCGCGCGCGTCGCAAGCACTGGAATGTACGCCCGGGGCCAGGCGGGGCACGCCGCCCGGATCGAGCAGCGGACCGCTGGAAGAGAAGAAACCCCGGCTGCCGGAGGGAGCTGAACGCCGGGGTTGAAAGTGGCGGCACGCCGGAGCGTTTGTCCCGGAACACGGACACGACGCGCCGGACTGGCGACGTCGATGCCACAAGCGGGGACAGGCAACCGATGATGCATCACCGAATAGTGTAGGCCCGAGCCCTGACACCATCCTGACACAACCGACGGTGCGTCTGAGGCGCGGGCGGGACCGGATGGACCGGATGGACCGGATGGACCGGATCGACCGGATCGACCGGATCGACCGGATCGACCGGATGGGAAGCGTCGAGCGGGACCGGCGCGCTGGCGTGCCCGCCGTACGAACGTCCACGTTGTGCCGAGCCTCATGCCGTGGTCCGCGGCGGCGAGCGCCGGCGATGCAGCAGCCGGCGTTCAGCCGGCGGCGTCGAGCGGCTCGGGCGCCGCGTCTTTGCCGAGCTCGAAGGCGCGATGCAGGACCCGCACGGCGAGCTCGAGGTACTTCTCGTCGATCACCACCGATATCTTGATTTCCGAGGTCGAGATCATCTGGATGTTGATGCCCTCCTCCGCCAGCGCCTGGAACATTTTGCTGGCGATGCCGACGTGCGAGCGCATGCCGATGCCCACGACCGAGACCTTGCAGATCCGCTTGTCGCCGATGATCTCTCGCGCTTCGAACGCAGTACCACGCTCGCCAGCCAGCACGTCGATCGCCTTCTGGTATTCGTCGCGACTTACCGTGAACGACAGGTCGGTGTGTCCGGACGACGCCCCGATGTTTTGTACGATCATGTCGACGTCGACGTTGGCGGCGGCGATTGGCCCGAGGACCGCGTAGGCCACCCCGGGTCGGTCTTCGACGCCCATCACCGAGATCTTCGCCTCGTCGCGCGCAAAGGCAATGCCGGAAATGATGGCCTGCTCCATGTCCTCGTCCTCTTCGTAGGTGATGAGCGTGCCGGGCGAGGTCGACTCGGGATCCTCGAACGACGATAGCACCCGCAGCTTGACCTTGTACTTGCCCGCGAACTCGACCGAGCGAATTTGCAGGACCTTCGAGCCGAGGCTTGCCATCTCCAGCATTTCCTCAAAGGTCACACGGTCGAGGCGCCGCGCTTCGGGCACGATGCGCGGATCGGTGGTGTAGACCCCGTCGACATCGGTGTAGATCTGGCATTCGTCGGCGCGCAGCGCCGCTGCAAGGGCGACCGCGGAGGTATCCGAGCCGCCGCGGCCAAGCGTGGTGATGCTGCCGGCCGCGTCAACGCCCTGAAAGCCCGCCACGATTACGACGCGGCCGGCATCGAGGTCCGCACGCATGCGGGCGTCGTCGATCGCGAGGATGCGCGCCTTGGTGAAGGCGTCGTCGGTCAGGATCCGCACCTGGCCACCGGTGTAGCTCCTCGCTTCCACTCCGATGCCCTGCAGGGCGATGGCGAGGAGCCCGATCGTCACCTGCTCGCCGGTCGCGGCGACGACGTCGAGTTCGCGCGGGTCAGGTTGCGGGGCAAGCTCCCTCGCCAGGCCCAGCAGGCGATTGGTCTCGCCGCTCATGGCGGAGACCACTACCACCAACCCGTGGCCCTGGCGGTGGTAGTGCGCGACGCGGCGAGCGACGTTGCGGATCCGCTCGGTGGTACCGACCGACGTGCCTCCGTATTTCTGAACGATCAGGGCCATGAGCGTCGACGCAGCCGATGCGCGGGGAGCGGGGGCGAGGCCACGCTACAGCGCGCGAAACGCGAGGGTCGCGTTGGTGCCGCCGAAGCCGAAGGAATTGGACAGGGCGCCGCGGATCGGCATGCGGCGCGCCTTCAGCGGCACGAAATCGAGGTCGCAGCGCGGGTCCTGGTTGAACAGGTTCGCCGTCGGCGGCGCGATCTGGTCGCGGATCGCGAGGACGGTGAAGACCGCCTCGACCCCACCCGCTGCACCGAGGAGGTGGCCGGTCATGGATTTCGTCGAGCTCACGGCCAGGCGCTTGGCATGATCGCCGAAGCAGCGCTTGACGGCCAGGCATTCCGCGAGGTCGCCGAGCGGCGTGGACGTGCCGTGGGCATTGACGTAATCGATGTCCTCGGCAGCCATCCCGGCGTTACGCAGGGTATTGGCCATCGCCCGGGCAGCACCGTTGCCATCCTCGGGTGGTGCGGTGATGTGGTAGGCATCGGCACTCATGCCATAGCCTGCGAGCTCACAGTAGACGCGCGCGCCGCGTGCCTTGGCATGCGCGTATTCCTCGAGCACCAGGATGCCAGCCCCCTCGCCGAGCACAAACCCATCCCGGTCGACATCCCAGGGCCGGCTCGCCGTTGCCGGGTCGTCATTGCGCTCCGACAGCGCCCGCGCGGCGCAGAAGCCGCCGACGCCGAGCTGGCTGACGGTCGACTCCGAACCCCCGGCGATCATGATGTCGGCGTCACCGTACTCGATGATCCGCGCCGCCTCGCCGATGCTGTGATTTGCCGTCGAGCACGCCGTCGCAGTGGCGAGGTTGGGACCCTGGTAGCCGTATTGGATCGATACGAGTCCGGCGGGCATGTTGACGATCGTCCCCGGCACGAAGAAGGGCGAGACCTTCTTCAAACCCCCGCTCGCGTAATACGCCTTGGCGGTCGCCTCGATCATCGGCAAGCCGCCGATGCCGGACCCGATCGATACGCCGATGCGCTCCTTGTTGCCCGCAAAGTCGGTAAGTGCCGCATCCTGCACGGCCTCCATAGTCGCCACCAGTCCGTAGTGCACGAACCGGTCATAGCGGCGCGCTTCCTTCGGCGAAAGATATTGGGCAACGTCGAAGTCCTTCACCTCGCCGGCGATCCGCGACGGAAATCCTGACGCGTCGAACTGGGTTATGGGACCGATGCCGGAACGACCCGCGAGGATCGACACCCAAGCCGCGGCAACCCCGATACCCACGGGCGCAACGATCCCCAGGCCGGTGACTACGACGCGACGACGACTCATGGAAGATGCGGAGGCGATTGAGGAGAGGACCCGATGCAGACCGGCACTGGCAGCTGCCGGCAATCAATCGCCGCGGACGCCAGGCTCCGCGGGCGGGGTTCGGCGCGGGCGACACGAATTTCGGTCACGCCACGCCGATCATGACAACTACTTCTTGATATGTGCGCTGATGTAGTCGACCGCCTGCTGGACCGTCGTGATCTTCTCGGCTTCCTCGTCCGGAATCTCCGTCTCGAATTCCTCCTCGAGCGCCATGACGAGCTCGACCGTGTCGAGGGAGTCGGCCCCGAGATCGTCGACGAACGAGGACTCGTTCTTGATTTCGGCCTCGTTCACGCCGAGCTGCTCGGCGACGATCTTCTTGACCCGTTGTTCGATATTTTCCATGCCTCTCCTCCCCATGCAGGGTCCGGTGTAAGTGCGAAACCGTGCGATTTTACCAGAATGGCGTCGCCCGCTCCCGACAGGTCGGGAGCGGGAATGCGGCACCCCTAACTCATGTACATGCCGCCATTGACGTGCAGCGTGGCGCCGCTGATGTAACCCGCTTCACGCGAGGCCAGGAACAGCACCGCATGGGCGATATCCTCGGGCGCACCCAGGCGTCCGAGGGGAATACGTTCCAGAAGGCGCTCGCGCTGCGCCTCCGGAAGCGACTTGGTCATGTCGGTATCGATGAAACCGGGCGCGATGCAATTGACGGTGATGTTCCGGCTGCCGACCTCCTGCGCGAGCGACTTGGTGAAGCCGATCAGCGCCGCCTTCGACGCGGCGTAGTTGGCCTGTCCGGGATTCCCGCTGCTGCCGACCACCGAGCCGATCTGGATGATGCGCCCCTGCCGGGCCTTCATCATGCCCCGCAGCACCGCCTTGGACAAGCGATAGCACGCCTTGAGATTGGTGGCGAACACGGCATCCCATTCCTCGTCTTTCATACGCAGGAGCAGGTTGTCGCGGGTGATGCCGGCGTTATTGACCAGGATGCCGACCGTGCCGTGAGCCGCCTCGATCGCGCGCAGCACCCGGTCCACGGCGCTGGCATCGGTGACGTCCAGCGCAACCCCCGCGCCGCGATCGCCGAGCGCGGCACTGATGGCCGCCGCGCCTTCCTCTGTCGTTGCGGTGCCGACCACCTTGGCCCCCGCCTGGGAGAGGACCTCGGCAATCGCCCGGCCGATGCCGCGGGTCGCCCCGGTCACCAGCGCGACCTGACCGTCGAGCGAGATGCCGATCATGATGCCGCCCCAGCATTGCCGGTCGCGAGCGCCCGCGCCGCCTCGAGCGAGGCCGCATCACAGACGACCACCCCGGTCAGCTCCGGCGCGATGCGCTTGGTGAGGCCGGCCAGCACTTTGCCGGGTCCGCACTCGATTACATGGGTAACGCCCTGCGCCGCCATGGCGCGCACTGTCTCTACCCATCGGACGGGGCTCGCAGCCTGGGCGGCGAGCGCGGCGCGAATGGCGTCCGGACGATCGTGGGTCTGCACATCGACGTTGTGCAGCACGGGGATGGCCGGCGCTGCGAAGGGCGTTTCCTTGAGTCGCTCGGCGAGGCGCGCCGCAGCCGGCTTCAGTAACGAACTGTGAAACGGCGCCGAGACCGGCAGCAGCACAGCGCGCTTGGCGCCACGTGCCTTTGCCGCCGCGACAGCACGCTCCACGGCGGCGCGATGCCCGGCGATCACCAGCTGGCCCGGGGCATTGAAGTTGACAGGCTCGACCACCTCGGAGGGCGTGGCGGCAGCCGCTTCCGTACACGCCGCCGCCACGCCCGCATCGTCGAGTCCGAGGATGGCCGCCATCGCGCCTACGCCCGCCGGCACCGCATCCTGCATCGCCTGGGCGCGGAACCGCACCAGCGGCAATGCGTCGCGAAAATCCAAGGCGCCGGAGGCGACCAGTGCCGTGTATTCGCCGAGGCTATGACCCGCGAGCAACATCGGCTGCGGACCACCGGTCTCGTTCCAGGCCCGCCATGCGGCGACCCCCGCCGCCAGCATCACGGGCTGGGTATTGACCGTGCTGTTGAGGTCCTGCTCGGGACCCGCGCTCACCAGTTGCCACAGGTCCTGGCCCAAAACCTCCGAGGCCTCTTCAAAGGTGGCGCGCACGACCGCAACGGCATCGAATCCGGCAAGCATGCCGACGGCCTGCGATCCCTGGCCGGGGAAAACGAATGCGAAATTCATGACATGGCCTACCACTGGAAAAAGACGGAGCCCCAGGTGAAGCCGCCGCCGACGCCAAGCAACAGCACACGGTCATTCGTCTTGATGCGGCCGTCGCGCACCGCCACGTCGAGTGCAAGCGGAATGGAGGCGGCCGAAGTGTTGGCATGTCGATCCACGGTCGTGACGACCTTGGCCATCGGCAAGCGGAGCTTTTTCGCGGTCGCCTCGATGATGCGCTCGTTGGCCTGGTGCGGGACCATCCAGTCAACTGCCTCCACGGAAAGGCCGTTCGCCTCGAGAGCCTCGTGCGCGACCTCGGCGAGCACCCGTACCGCAAACTTGAACACGGCCTGGCCGTCCATCTGCAAGAGCGGTCGGCCGTCGACTTCGCCATGGGCGACGCTACCGGGCACGCACAACATGGCACGATGCGAACCATCGGCATGCAGATGCGAGGAAAGGATCCCCGGCGCGGTCGCTGGCACGATCACTACCGCGCCGGCGCCATCGCCGAACAGCACGCACGTTCCGCGGTCCTTCCAGTCGAGGATGCGCGAATAGATTTCCGCGCCGATGACGAGCGCGTTCCGCGCCGAGCCCGCGGCGACCATTCGGTCGGCGATCGACAGGGCATACACGAACCCGCTGCACACTGCCTGTACGTCGAACGCGGGGCCTCCATGACAGCCGAGCTTGTCCTGCACGATGCACGCCGTCGACGGGAACACCATGTCGGGGGTCGTTGTGGCCACGATCAGCAGGTCCACGTCCGCGGGGGCGACGTCGGCCGCGGCGAGCGCGGCGCGTCCCGCCTGTACCGCGAGATCGCTGGTGCGTTCGTCCGGGGCGGCGATGTGGCGCGCGCGAATCCCGGTGCGGCTGTAGATCCAGGCGTCGGTTGTCTCCACGCGCGTCTCGAGGTCGCGGTTGGTGACGAGCTTCGCCGGCAAGTAGCCACCGGTGCCGGCAATACGGCTGAAAAGACGCTCCTTAAGCATTCGTAGCCGGAATCGGGTTGTCGGTCGTCGCGGCCGCGGCGGCGGGCGCTTGATGCGCCGGCATGGCGGCCATGCGCTGGGCGATGCGCTCGAGCACCTTGTGGGCGGCTTCCGCGTAGGCCTTGTCGAGGGCATGGCGGAACGCCAGCGCGTCGGCGCCGCCGTGGCTCTTGACCACCACGCCTCTGAGGCCGATGAGGGTCGCACCGTTGTAGCGCCGGGGATCGATGCGTCGCTTGAAGGACCGAAGCACGGGATAGGCAAACAGTGCCGCGGCCTTGGTCAGGGGATTACGGGTGAACTCGGTCTTCAGGAACTCGTAGAGCATGCTCGCCAGCCCCTCGGAGGTCTTCAGCGCGACATTGCCGACGAAGCCATCGCACACGACGACATCGGTGGTGCCGCGGTAAATGTCGTCACCCTCGATGTTGCCGTAGAAGTTGAGACCCGAGACCTTGAGGAGCTCGGCAGCCTCCTTGACGACTTCGTTGCCCTTGATGTCCTCCTCACCAATGTTGAGGAGGCCGACGGTGGGTCGATCGATGCCATCCACGGCGGCCACGAGCGCGCTACCCATCACCCCGAACTGCACCAGCTGCTCGGCCGTGCAGTTCACGTTGGCGCCGAGGTCGAGCACGGTGGCAACGCCCTTGCGGGTGGGGAGCTGAGACGCGATCGCCGGACGGTCGATACCCGGGAGCGTCTTCAGCACGAACCGGGAGATGGCCATCAAGGCCCCGGTGTTCCCGGCCGAAACGCACGCCTGGGCCTTGCCCTGCTTTACCAGGTCGACGGCGGCCCGCATCGAGGAGTCCTTCTTGTTGCGCAGCGCGAGCGCGGGCGAGTCCGACATCTCCACGACCTGCGTCGCGAATTTCAGCGTAAGTCGGTCGCGGGCGGGCGAGCGTGTCCGCGCCATCGCGGTGGTCAAAGGCGCCTCGAGACCGACGGCAATGACGGTCGCGTCGGGCGTTGCCTCCAGGAAGGCGAGCGACGCCGGGAGGGTCACGGACGGTCCGTGATCGCCACCCATGGCATCGACTGCAATGGTGACCGGCATGCGGGATGCGGGCGGTGGGCTGTGCCTGGATTGTCGCGACGCCCGAACCGGGCGCAGCACGTCAGCGCGAGGCGGCGCAGCCAGCCGCTGCGCCGGCGATCACTCGTCGCTCTTGGTTGCGATGACCTTCTTGCCGCGATAGAACCCGGTGGGGCTGATGTGATGGCGAAGGTGCACCTCGCCGCTCACCGGCTCGACGGCCAGCGCCGGCTTCTTGAGATGGTCGTGGGCACGGTGCATGCCCCGCTTCGACGGCGACTTCTTGTTCTGCTGGACTGCCATGATGCTCTCCTGCTTCCGAGGGTTGTCGCAGCCGTCGCACGTTGCAACGGCCACCATGATCGACGCGCCGGCGTACTAGCCGTCGCTCTTATTTGCGGGCTTTCCCGAGTCCTGCCAGCGCGTCGAACGGTGACGCGGCGGGGGCATCCGCGGCAGGCTCCGCCTCCCCTGTCGCGCAGTCCGGGCGCTCGCACCGCGGTACATAGGGCATCGCCAACACCAGTTCTTCCTCGACAACCTCGAGCGGATCGAGAGGTGCCGCGGCGAGCATCACTTCACGCTCGTCGTTCTCGTCGAGGTACGCAAGCTCCTTCTCGTCCTTCGCCAGCAACACGGTGCTGCGTTGGTGCACGGGCAAGAAAAACGGCCGCATGCACCTCTGGCACTCCAATGGCACCTCACCGTCGAGCGCAATGTGCAGCACGTTGCGGCCCATCGGGTCGGTTTCGCCTTCGATCCGCCAGCCGATCTCGGCATCCGGCACGCTGCCGCCATCCTCGCCGAGAACATCCTGGAGGCGGTCGAGGTCGAGCGGGTCGACGATGCCCTCGAGGTGTCCCTGCCGTGCCACCAGCCCAAAGGCATCGAAGCGGCGGGACTGCCGACCCCCGTTGTCAGAATCGTTCATACAGCGGCTCCACGACCGACCAGGGGCGCACGTTCGGCATGGCAGCTTGGTGCCCGCGCGGCCGTGCGGCTCGACGTCATTGCCGTGCGGCGGAAAATGGCACGCTTTGTCCGACCACCGCGACCCGCGACGAGCCCGGGGCGTGCGCCGGCAAACGTTAAGCATCGAAAGGCTAGCAGCGCCCGCTCGCGTCCACCAAAACTGACCAATGCGCGGCTCGTGCGCGCCCATGCGCGAGTCGCCCACGAAAACGTCGGATAATAGCGTCAAATCCCGTTGAAGTCAAAAAGACACGTAAAAACAATGCCAAAAACCGTCCTTCCGATCCCCAGGCGACTGGTTCTCGCGTCCACCTCGCGGTATCGCCGCGAGTTGCTCGAACGCCTGGGGCTACCCTTCGAGGTCGCGAGTCCCGCCACCGAGGAATCGCCGCTATCCGGCGAACGGCCCGCGGCGACCGCACTCCGCCTTGCCCAGGCGAAAGCCACCAGCGTTGCCGGCGCCTACCCCGACGCACTCATTGTCGGTTCGGATCAGGTCGCCGATTGCGACGGCAGTGCGGTGGGTAAGCCCGGGACCGAGGATGGCGCACGGGCCATGCTGCGGCGCCTGGCAGGCAAGACCGTGGTTTTCCACACCGGACTCGCGCTGCTCGACACTACCACCGGCCTATGCGAGGCCGCATGCGTCGACGTGCGCAGCACCTTCCGCGCCCTCGATCCCGATGAGATCGACGCCTACGTGCGACGCGAGCGTGCCTTCGACTGTGCGGGCGCGGTGAAAGTCGAGTCGCTCGGGATCGCGCTTTTCACGGCGGTGGAAAGCGACGACCCGACAGCGTTGATCGGCCTGCCGCTGATCCGCCTGACCGACATGTTGCACGCAGCCGGCTTGCGCGTGTTGCGATGATCCGCACCGGCGGCACCCTCTATCTCGTCCCTAATCTGCTCGGGCTGGTTCCTCCCGAGTCCGTCCTGCCGGCACGCACCATCGCGTGCGCCCGCGGGTTGCGTCGGTTCGTCGTCGAGAACCTTAAGCCCGCCCGCCAGTTCCTAAAGACCCTCGCCCTCGACGTTCCAATCGCGTCGCTCGCGATCGACGCGTTGCCGCAAGCGCCCACCGCGACCGACTGCGAGGTGCTGCTCGCCCCCGCGCGCGCAGGCGAGGACGTCGGCGTACTCTCCGACGCCGGGTGCCCGGGGATCGCCGATCCCGGTGCCGCCCTCGTGGCCTGCGCGCACCGTGACGGCGTGCGGGTGGTGCCACTCGTCGGTCCGTCGGCCGTTCTGCTCGGGCTGATGGCGTCGGGCCTCAACGGCCAGCGGTTCCTCTTCCACGGTTATCTGCCCGTCGACAGCGCGGCGCGGCGGCAGGCATTGCGTGACATCGACGAGGACATCGGACGCACCGGGGCAACGCACCTCTTCATCGAGACGCCCTATCGCAACCAGGCGATGGTCGACGCGGTGCTGGCGAGTTGTCGACCGGGGACGCACCTCTGCATCGCCGCGGATCTGACGCTGCCAAGCGAGTGGATCGCGAGCCGGCGCGTCGACGCGTGGCAGCGCCATCGTCCGACCGGCCTTGCGAAGCGCCCGACGCTATTCCTGCTCGGGTACGCCGCCGTGTGAAACGGTGGGCAGACGCGCCGCCGGCGACTGGCCGGGCCTAATTCCAGGCACCTATCGGCGGGTGGCCCGTCGACGGTGAGTATCGACCGGTGCTTACTGCTCTTCTTCCGCAGGCCAGTTCTTGATGTAGCTCTTGAGCATGCGGTTTTCGAAACTCTGCTCCTCGTACACCGCTTTGGCGACGTCGTGGAACGAGACCACGCCGAGCAGCATCGGCCCTTCGCAGACCGGCACGTAGCGGGCATGCCGCTCGAGCATCAGGCGGCGCAGCTCCATCACGTCGAGGTGAGGAGACGCGACCAGCGGATCGCGCTCGTAGATGGCATCGATGGCCAGATCGTCCACCGTTCCCTTGCGCTCCGCGAGCGCCTGCAGCACTTCGCGAAACGTGAGGATGCCGGCCATGCGACCGTGGTCCATCACCACCAGAGAGCCGATGTCGTGCGCCGCCATGACCTCCACGGCACGCAGCACCGAATCCTGTGGAGGCGCGGTGAAGAGCGCATCGCCCTTGATGCGCAGAATCTCGCTCACCAGCATCGCCGTCTCCCTTCTCCCGCTGCCTCGGTGCAATCGAGCGTACTCCCGACAACGGGCCCCTGGCAACCGCGGCGGCCCGAGGTCGATTTACCCGACGGCAGGCCCGCGCCTGCTGCAGGCGCGCGCCGTGCGGTCTTGCTTCACCTCAGCTCAAGGCTCGTCCTTCTCGCGCACGAACTCGATGAAGTTGTAGATCATCGCGGCGACCCCGATCAACATCACCACCACCATCGCCGGATCCTTGAGCTTGATCGCCGGAACGGCCAGGAATGCCACCGCCATGCCCACTCCGATGAGGCCCATCGCCACCTTGACCCAGGTATATCCCATCATGCCTCCCCTTCCAGTGCAGCATCGTCCAGATTGCGGCTCCACCCGTCCAGCCAGCGTGCCGTTCGCAACAACCGTGCGTCGTCGCCGCGCCGGCCCACCAGCTGCACGCCCATCGGCAGGCCATTCCCGGCCTGCAACAGCGGCAGAGTCACCGCGGGCATGCCGGCGAACGTCCACAGCGTGCAGAACGCTGGGCTTCCCGTCGACTCGAGGCCATGGGGTGCGGGGCCCGCGGTCGCGGCGGTGAGTATCACATCGCACCGGTCGAAGATCTCGTCGAACGCGGTACTTACGGCGCGAATGCGGTCGACCGCGTCGTTGTAGGCGACCGCGGTCACCTGGCGGCCGCGCTCGATCTGCTCGCGCAGGGAGGCCGATAGCCGGTCCCGGCCGCGCGCGTACTCCTCCTGGAAGCTGCGGGCAATGTCGGCTTCCATCACGATCCGGTGCCACTCCCATGCGTCGGCCAGGATGGTCGGGACCGAGAAGGGCTTGACCTGCTCCCCCAGCGCCGCCGCGACCTCGTCGAAGGCAAGCTGCGTTTCCTCCTCGGCGTCGCTCCAGTTCGGCGTCTTAGTGAACGCGAACGTCGGCGGCAGCGGCGGCTCGGTCATGGCAACCTCGCGCAACCGCGGCGGGGCGAAGGGCCGTGTGTCAAGGTCACGTTCGTCATGACCCATGAGTGGGTCGGCGATGATCGCCAGATCCTCCACGGACCTTGCCATGAAACCGACCTGGTCGAGGGGTCGCGATTGCTTCAGGATGCCCGCCCGCGGCACCAGGCCGAAGGTGGGCTTGTAGCCGTAGATCCCGCAATAGGCCGCGGGTCGAATGACGCTGCCGTTGGTCTGGGTGCCCACGGCTACCGGCACCATGTGCGCCGCGACTGCGGCAGCGGAGCCACTCGACGAGCCGCCCGGGGTGTGCTCGGGGCGATGAGGGTTGCGGGTCTTGCCCGGCGAATAGGTCGCGAGCTCGGTGGTGACCGTCTTGCCGAGAATGATCGCGCCGGCGGCGCGCAGGCGCTCGACGACTGCGGCGTCGTCGAACGGGCGGCGACCGGCGTGCAGCACGGTGCCGTCCTCAGTGGGCATGTCGGCCGTATCGATAATGTCCTTCACCCCGACCGGCAGACCATGCAGCGGTCCGAGTACGTGCCCCTCGCGGCGCACCCGATCGACGTTGCGGGCCTGCTCGAGTGCGCGCGTCGCGTCCAGGTATGCCCACGCCTGAACGCGCTCCTCGTCGGCGTCGATACGGGCAAGGCAGCCTTGCACCAGTTCCTCGGCGCTCATTCGGCCATCGCGGATGGCGGCGAGCGCCTCCGCTGCGGTCATCGTGGT
>JBDSND010000067.1:0-44818 GCA_039915505.1 Casimicrobiaceae bacterium | reverse complement strand
ACGAGCGACGAACCGACCTTCACGACCAGGCATCTGGCCGCGGTAACGGGTCCGATGCTCATTGGGTGACCTCCCCCAGGCTTGCCCACTGCGTGGGCTGCGCCAACCCCCTCCCGAGGAGGGGGCGGCGAGCGCCTTGGGACGGCCCGGCGGCGCTCATGCCGATAGTCCGGGATCCCCGGTGGCCGGGTTGTCCGCGCTCGAATCCAGTGCCGCGGCGGGCGTCTCCACCGCGCCGGCCTCGGCACGCACCGGTGCGGGATTCGACTCGAGCCAGGTCTGCACGCGTTGCACGGCCTCCGCGCAACCGGTGCCGCTTACCGCGGAGATCGCGAACACCGGACCGGTCCACTGGTACGCGGTGACGAACGCAGCCACGCGTGCGGCGCGCTCCTCTTCGGGTACGAGATCGAGCTTGTTCAACACCAGCCAACGCGGCTTGGCGAAGAGTGCCTCGTCATAACGCTTGAGCTCGTCGACGATAGCGGCGGCATCGTGAACGGGGTTTGCGTCGGGATCGAACGGTGCGATGTCGACAATGTGGAGCAGCAGCCGGGTGCGCTGGAGGTGCCGCAGAAACTGGTGACCCAGGCCCGCCCCTTCGGCCGCACCTTCGATCAGACCCGGGATGTCGGCGATCACAAAGCTGCGGTTGGCGTCGACGCGCACCACGCCGAGATTCGGTGCGAGGGTGGTGAACGGGTAGTCCGCCACCTTCGGGCGCGCGGCGGAAACCGCGCGGATGAACGTGCTCTTGCCGGCGTTGGGCAGGCCGAGCAGGCCCACGTCGGCAAGGACCTTGAGCTCCAGGCGCAGGCGACGCTGCTCGCCGGTCTCACCAGGTGTCGTCTGGCGTGGGGCCCGGTTGACGCTCGACTTGAAATGGATGTTGCCAAGCCCCCCCTTGCCGCCACGGGCCACAAGCGCCTGCTCGCCGTCTGCGGCGAGGTCGGCGACCAGGGCGCCACTGTCGGCATCGTTGATCACCGTCCCGACCGGAACGCGCAGGACGATATCCTCGGCACCGCGCCCGTATTGATCGGCGCCACGGCCATTCTCGCCGCGCTTCGCCCGATGGATCCGCGCGAAGCGATAGTCAATGAGCGTGTTGATGTTGCGATCCGCGACGGCGAAAATACTGCCGCCACGGCCGCCATCACCGCCATCCGGTCCTCCACGCGGCACGAACTTTTCCCTCCGAAAACTCGCCGAGCCGTTGCCGCCGTCGCCGGCGATGACCTCGATCAGCGCTTCGTCGATGAATTTCAATGCCGTTCTCCGCCAGGTGGCTGGGTTGCGTTCGGGCGCGTGCGCCGCGCTGGGAGGGGCGACCCGCCAGTCTGCGGCATCGCATCGCGGTCGCGCGTGTAGATCACGTAGCGCTCGGTCTCGTCGCCCCGGCGTTGTCCTTCCCACGACACGATCCAGCCGGGTCCGCCGCCGGCATCGATGTCGCCGCGCGCGTACTGCACGAGCAGCGTGGGGCACCCGTCGACCGCAATGCCGTCCTCAGGAATGGTACGGATACCGGCGAAATAATAGAACAGCGCCCGCTGGGCATCGCCGAGGTTGCGACTGGCAATGCAGCCGTCCCTTGGCAAATGCATGGCGGCATCTTCCGCGACGAGGCGGTAGCTACGGCGGGAATCGAGGTAGGGCAGCCAGATGGTTGCGAACATTGCCCACAGGAGGGTCGTCCCCGCGGCCCAGTTGAGGATTGCCCGGCGGTTGGATCGACGGGCCGGGCGTACGAGCATCAGCCAGAGGATGGTCAGCAGCACGCACACGATCATGGCGCGGGCGTGGAAGGATGGCTGGTAGCCGACGGTCGTGTCGCGCAGCAAACGCGCAATCGGCCTCGACATGCCGTGGGTATAGGCGTCCCACCAGGCCCCCCAGGCGAGGGAGCCGAGAAGCGCGAACGTGAGAATGCCAAACCAGTCGAGCGCCCCGGAAAAACCGCGTTTGAGCGTATCGACCTCGATCGAGGCTAGCACCACGAGGGGCACGATCAGCATCATGAGATCGTTGGGGCGCGGCTCGGGCATGATCAGCAGGCCGACGAGAATCGCGAGCGCCATGGCGCCGGGTACCAGCACGCCCGTGCTGCGCAGTCCGCCATTGAAGCCGCGGCCACGGGTCCAGAGGGTCCACAGCACGAGCGGCGCCGACGGCCATGTGAACCATGGCAGGTTCTGCAGGATGTACAGGGGGTTGGCGTCGGCGCGTGGCGTGAAGACCGCGACAAAGCTGCCCAGATGCTGACCGCGCCACCACGCGGCGAGATACGTCGGCGCCTGCAACGCCAGCGCGAGCGGCCAGGCCGCAAGCAGCGTGGCTGCGACCAGGATCGCCGTTCCGGCCGTCGAGGCATACCGGGTAGAGCGCCACTGCCCGGACAGGATTGGCAGGAGAACCGCGGCTCCCATGATCCAGATCGGGCCCTGGAAACCATGGGCTAGAAACGCCAGACCGGTCCCCGCCCCCAGCACGATTCCCCCGACCACCGGTCGACGCGGCGCGACGGCGAAGCCATAGAGCGCGACCGAGAGGCCAGCCAGAAGACCAACTTCCGGTGAAAGCTGGTGCGATCGATCCCAGAGCCCGATCGAGCCGACGAAGATCAACACCGGCAGCCAGCGGATCGATTTGCCGGCGAGCTCGCGCGTGGCAAGCGACACCATCGCGAGTGTGAGCGCCAACAGGACCGCGACGGAGAGGCGCGCGGCGTCGTGCGGCTTCAGCCATCCTTGGAAGAGCTCACCCGCCAGAGTGCCCAGTGCGTAGGCGAGAGGCGGGCGCTCGGGATACGGGGTGCCGGCCAGCGTCGGCGTCAACATCGAGCCGCCGTTCATCATGTCCCAGACCACGCCAAACGTCGTGGCGTCCTCGCTCTTCCAGGGATCGTGGCCGACGAGGCCGAGAAAAACCCAGGCGGCGCAGAGCAGCGTCAGCCCGAAATGCTTCAGCGCCCGGTAGGGTCCGGACGGCGACGCCGGACCGTCGATGAGGGTCGTAAACGGGCTGGGCTGCCCCCTGTAAGCCATGGCGTGGCGGCGTCGCGAATGAAAAAGGCAGCCGAAGCTGCCTTTCGCGCGCGGATCGTCTGCGTCAGGCCGCCGGGCTGGACTTCGACGCGTACCGCTGGCGGAATTTTTCCACGCGGCCGGCCGTGTCCATCACCTTTTGCTTGCCAGTGTAGAACGGGTGGCACTGGGCGCATACCTCGACATGCAGCGGTTTGCCCACGGTTGAGCGGGTCGAGAAGGTGTTGCCGCAACTGCACGTCACGTTAATTTCGGTGTAGTTGGGATGGATTCCGGGTTTCATCATGTCCTCACGTACGTGGTCCTGCCCGCTGCGCCCTTACCGGCACGCGTCGCGCGCCCCGGCACCCTGGAACGCCCGGGGACCTCAGTAAACCGTTGATTATGCCACGAACCGGCCCGCCGGGCAATGCAGCAGACCACAAAATGGTGGCGAGGCTGCGCGGATCAAGTCCGGCGCCGCTGCGTCCCCCCGGAGGGGCCCGAGAGGGAGTGAAGGGCCCGATGACGACCGCGGCGCATCGAGTCGAAGGAGTCCGCCCGACTCGCCTGGAGCAGGGGCCCCACTGCCGTTGCCGTGGGGATGCGACGGCGAGGCGCGCGAAGCAGGGCTTCTTCGATGCCGAGGAGCTGAATCCTAACCGCGGCGCATAGAGTCGAAGAAGTCCGAGTTCGTTTTAGTCTGCTTGACCTTGTCGAGCAGGAATTCCATTGCCTCGAGCTCATCCATCGGATAGAGGAGCTTGCGCAGGATCCATACCTTTTGCAGGATCTCGGGCTTGAGCAGCAGCTCTTCCTTGCGGGTGCCGGAGCGATTGACGTTGATCGCCGGGTAGATCCGCTTCTCGGCCATGCGCCGGTCGAGATGGATTTCCATGTTGCCGGTGCCCTTGAACTCCTCGTAGATCACGTCGTCCATCCGCGACCCGGTGTCGATGAGCGCGGTGGCGATGATCGTCAGTGAGCCGCCTTCCTCGATGTTGCGGGCCGCACCGAAAAAGCGCTTCGGGCGTTGCAGGGCGTTGGCGTCCACGCCGCCGGTGAGGACCTTGCCGGAGGCCGGCACGACGGTGTTGTAGGCGCGGGCGAGGCGGGTGATCGAGTCGAGCAGGATGACGACATCCTTCTTGTGCTCGATCAGGCGCTTGGCCTTCTCGATGACCATTTCAGCCACCTGCACGTGGCGCGTCGCCGGCTCGTCGAACGTCGACGATACGACCTCGCCGCGCACTGAGCGCTGCATCTCGGTCACTTCCTCGGGTCGCTCGTCGATCAGCAGCACGATCAACACGACCTCGGGGTGATTCGCGGCAATCGAGTGCGCGATGTGCTGCAGCATCACGGTCTTGCCGGATTTGGGCGACGCGACCAGCAAGCCGCGCTGGCCCTTGCCGATGGGCGCGATGATGTCGATGATCCGGCCGGTGATGTTTTCCTCGGCCTTGATCTCGCGCTCGAGCCTCAGCGCCTCGTCCGGAAAGAGCGGCGTGAGGTTCTCGAAGAGGATCTTGCTCTTCGCATTCTCCGGCGGCTCGCCGTTGACCTTGTCGACCTTGACCAGGGCGAAGTAGCGCTCGCCGTCCTTGGGTGTCCTGATCTCGCCCTCGATCGTGTCCCCGGTGTGGAGATTGAAGCGACGGATCTGAGACGGCGAGATGTAGATGTCGTCGGTGCCGGCGAGGTAGCTGGTGTCGGGCGAGCGCAGGAAGCCGAAGCCATCGGGAAGCACCTCGAGCGTGCCATCCCCAAAGATGGATTCGCCCTTCTTCGCCTGCTGTTTCAGCATAGCGAAGATGAGATCGTGCTTGCGCATGCGGTTCGCGCCTTCGAGCTCGTTCGCGTTGGCGATCTCCACGAGCTCGGTGACGGGCTTGGATTTCAGTTCAGACAGATGCATAGTCGGCGGGACCGAAACGTGCGAGGACGTAGGGCACAGGGGCGGGCAGCCGGAGGCTGCGAACGACGATGTGGGAACGTGGCGCCGAGAAAGACGGCCCGGCGGGAAACGGATCCGGGGCTGTCAGGCGGCCTGTGGGTGGTGGCTGGCGCAGGCCCGAGATTCCGAGAGTGCGCCGCGAGCACGAAGATCAGCGTAGCGGGTTCAGAGGTTGCTGTCAACAAATGCCGTAAGTTGCGATTTCGACAGCGCCCCGACCTTTTGCGCATGGATCTTGCCGTCCTTGAACATGATGAGTGTGGGAATGCCCCGGATGCCGAACTTGCCCGTCGTATCGGGATTGGCATCGACGTCGACCTTGGCGACCGTGAGGCGCCCGGCATAGTCGCGGGCGATGTCCTCGAGCACCGGGGCAATCATCTTGCATGGGCCGCACCACTCCGCCCAGTAGTCGACCAGCACGGGCGTCGGGGACTTGAGGACGTCGGCGTCGAAGGACGCGTCGGTAACGTGCTTGATGTGCTCGCTCATGATTTCCTCGCAGGGTGACCGGGAACCGGACGATGGTTAACGACAGGGTTGGAGTGGGGAGGTGCCCGGCCGGGTGCCTTCGACAATACCGGTGGAATCGAAACTCGCAGGCACGGTAGCCGAAGGCTTCAGACTGCGCAAGGATCGCATCCCGGGCGACGCCGTTGCCCGGTTTGCTAAAATCGGACTTTTCCGCCGGATCGAGCAATGACCTACGTCGTCACCGAGAGTTGCATACGCTGCAAGTACACCGACTGCGTCGACGTCTGCCCGGTGGACTGCTTTCGGGAGGGGCCGAATTTCCTGGTCATCGATCCTGACGAGTGCATCGATTGCACCTTGTGCGTGGCGGAATGTCCGGTCGAGGCGATCTTCGCCGAGGACGACGTGCCCGCTGACCAGCAGGAATTCATCGCGTTGAACGCCGAGCTCTCAAAGGGATGGAAGCCAATCATTGAAAGGAAGCCGGCGCCACCCGACGCCGACGAGTGGAAGGACGTCAAGGACAAGAAGGACCAATTGCTTCGTTGAGCGATCCCGGCAGCTTTTGCGATTGCTTTTCGGTTTGACCTACGCCGGTGAGACCCACTAGAATCGCCGTGCTTCAATCCACCGTTTCCGGTTCCGCGACAGCCTGGCCGACGACCCTCCCGATCGACTCGACGAGCATGATGAAAACCACGATGTTGTACGTCGCTTTCCTGGCGACGGCCCTGGCCGCGACAGCAACCCGGGTGGCTGCGCAGGCGGCGGCGCCCGCCGGGGATGCGAACGCCGGACGCGAGAAGACTGCGATGTGCCAGGGCTGCCATGAGATCCCGGGATGGCAAACGGCGTTTCCGGTCACCTATAAAGTGCCGCGCATCGTCGGCCAGCACCCGGCATACATCGTCCATGCCCTGCAAGCCTACAAGAGCGGTGAGCGCCAGCACCCATCGATGCGCGCCATTGCCGCGAGCCTGTCTGACCAGGACATGGCCGATCTCGCGGCGTATTACGGGCAAAACTCCACCCAGACTGCCGCCAAATGAGAGTTGCCATGAAGATCTCATGCTTGCTTGTCGCTTTGGCGGTCGTCGGCGCGGGCCCTGCACAAGCCGCTGATCTTGCGCATGGCCAGGCAAAGGCCAAGGAAGTGTGCGCGGCCTGCCACGGGCTCGACGGCAACAGCCCTGTTGCCGAATATCCGAAGCTTGCTGGCCAGTATCCGGATTACCTTGCCAAGGCACTGCACGATTACAAGGCGGGGCTGCGCAAGAACGCGATCATGGCCGGGATGGCCGCCGCCCTTACCGCCAAGGACATCGAGGATCTCGCCGCCTACTACGCAAGCCAGCCGCGGGTGCTCTACTCAACCAGGTAAACGTGGGTAACGGTTCCAAGGGGCGCCTGCGGGCGCCCTCTTGCATTCTGGGCGCGAGACGCGCCGGAATCTGCGCTTCGCATCGCTCAGCCCGGAGCGCGGGCAACCAGGCACACGTACTCGGCAAAGGCGAGCTCGGCGTGCGCGTCGACGAACCCGGCTGATGCGAGCAGCGCCAGATGGCGGTCCACGGAAAGCTTGCCCGGCTTTCCCGATGCGCTGCCGTCGGCAACGACCAACTCGGCATTGGCGAACAAACCGCCTGCGGGCAGCAAGGCCCGCGCCCGGCGGTAGGTCGCCTCGACACCCTCGGCGTTGCCGAGGTCGTGCAACGCCTGGTTGGTCACGATGGCGTTGGGTTCGACGTCGACGATCGTGGTCCAGGTCGCCTCGCGCAAATCGGCGCGATGTAACCGGGCGCGCGCGCCGAACGGGGCGAGCGTCTCCCGCGCGAGCTCGAGCATCGCCGGCGAATAATCGACGCCCTCGTACGTGAGTTCCGCGATTCGCCCCAGGAGCGATTCGGCGAGGGTTCCCGGCCCGCAGCCCAGTTCCAGCACGTGCGGCGCGCCTGCGCCGAGGCCCTCGACCAGCGCCGCGATATGCCGAAACATCACCGGGCGCTGTGGCCGCCGCGTATCGGCGGTTTGCGCCCACTGGCGGACGTAGCCTCGGTCCTCGAATTCGTGTTCGGTATCCATGGGTCTCTGATTGGGTGCGATGGCAGACAATGTGCGCAGAACCTCGAGTGGCTAGCGCTGGCGCTCCAGGCAGGCGAGATACAGGCTGCCGTCGGGTGGCAGCCGGTGCCGCTGGGCGTGCCAGATCACTTCGCCCAGGCACTCGACGACGGCGTGCAGTGCGGCGTGCTCGTCCCCGCGCGCCGCGGCGATTCGCGTGAAATGATCGCGCAGCCCGGGCGGTTGGTCGATCGCCATCTGCTCGGCGACCGCAAGATGCAGCGAGAGATGAAGAAATGGATTCATCTCGCCGACTTCAGGATGGTAGTCGCGATGCGCGTGCCGCAGCGGCGACTGCAGGACCGTGTGGTACTCGGGATGCATCGCGATGATCTCTGCGGCGATCGTCTCGAGCGCGGAGCGTGCCTCGCCAGCGGTGTGCTTGCGCCAGGACTCGATCAGGAACTGGCGGGCTTCGTCGCGCGAAGGGGTGAACATGGCGTCAGGTCGTCTTATGGCGGTATTCGCAAAGATCGCGGATCGCGCATGCGGGACACTTGGGGTTGCGCGCCACGCACACGTACCGGCCGTGCAGGATGAGCCAGTGATGGGCGTGCGGCTTGAACTCGTCGGGCACGAATTTCAGGAGCTTGCGCTCGACTTCGATCACGTCATCGCCGGGTGCAATGCCGGTGCGATTCGCAACCCGGAAGACGTGGGTGTCGACGCCGATCGTGGGGTGACCGAAAGCGGTGTTCAGCACGACGTTGGCGGTCTTGCGTCCAACCCCTGGTAGTTGCGCGAGCGCATCGGCATTGGCCGGCACGCCTCCCGCGTGGTCCCGCAGCAGTGCGGCCGAGAGCGCCACCACGTTCTTCGCCTTGGTCCTGAAAAGCCCGAGGCTTTGCAGATAGGCCATCACCCCATCCACGCCGAGCGCCACGAACTGCGCGGGCGTGCTGGCAACCTTGAAGAGCTCACCGGTCACCTTGTTCACGCCCTTGTCGGTCGACTGGGCCGATAGCACCACGGCGACCAGCAGTTCGAAAGGGGTACGGTGGGCGAGTTCGGTTTCCGGACGGGGGTTGACGGCTCGGAAGCGCTCGAAAATTGCGCGCCGCTTGGCGGGATTCACCGGCGTGCGTCCTTCGCGACGTCGATACCGCCCAGTGCTGCCATGCGTTGCAGGCGCTCCGGCGTCGGCGCAAGCGCTGGATCATCGCGCAACCTGCGCCAGGCCCTCGCGAACCAGGCGTGCGCTTGCGTTTGGTCGCCGCGCGCGAGGGCCAGTTCGGCGAGCTCCTCGAACACGTAGCCATCCTCGGTACCGGCCCGGGTGTGCTCG
Organism: Casimicrobiaceae bacterium; assembly: GCA_039915505.1. Lineage (GTDB taxonomy): Bacteria > Pseudomonadota > Gammaproteobacteria > Burkholderiales > Casimicrobiaceae > CAIWHR01. The sequence goes on along the minus strand of JBDSND010000067.1, from coordinate 35,955 downwards.
GCCAACAGTGCGCGCTGCATCTTTTCCGCCTGCGCGGCCTGTCCGGTGGCCCTCAGCGCGCGGGCGAGCGCCCAGCGCCCCGCGTGGATGCTGTCCGAGTCTCCGCGGGCCTCCCAGGCCGGCAGTGCCTTACGGAAGAACGCCAGCGCCCGGGGCGCATCGCCGGCATCCAGGTAGCTCCAGGCAATGTTGTTGTAGACCGGCGCGAGCCAGCGCCGCGCGCGCGCATCGTCGGCGACCTTGGCGAGCGCCAGAGCAGTGAGGTTCCAGTCGAGTCGCTCCGCCGCGGGTGCTGCGATGCCCAGCATGTGTGCGGCGTCCACGGCATAGAACGCGTCATCGGCACACTCGGCGAGCTCGAGCCCAAGCCGGAAGAGCGGCGCTGCCAGGTGTGGTTGCCCGGATGAATTGAAGACCCGTCCCCGTTCGAGCAGGTAGCGTACACGCACGTGCGAGGGCGTTGCCGCGAGGCGTGCCTCGACCTGATCGAGGGTCGCGTGCGCCGCCTCATAGCGTCCCTGCAGACCTTGAGCGCGGGCGACTTGCGTCAGCATTTCCAGGCCTTGCGCCGTGTCGATCGACCACGCGCCGAAGGACTCGCGAAAACGTGCCTCCGAGACGGCAGGGCGGGCATAGTCCCACGTCGCATCGAGCTCGGCCGCGAAGGCATCGTGCGCGCGCGGCTCCGCAGCGCTCGCGCGGCCGGCGAGTACTGCCAACCCGAAGGCGATGGCAAGCACCCATCCCCGCCTCCTGCTGCGATCGGTTGGCAGCATTGTCGACTCAGACAAGGCCGCGCCGCGCACGGGCACGGGCAAGGGCGGCAGCCGCGGCAGCGCGCCGTTCCGTGGCGTCGAGTTCACGCGCCACCCCGCCCCCGCCGGGCGTCGGCGCAGCACGTTCAACATGGCCGTCGCGCTCGAGTCGGGCATTACGTGCGCGGTGGGCCGCCCGGGCCGCGTCGGCGTCCGCCAGGCTCCAGCGCCGGCCGGCCGGCTGCATGGCAATGCAGTCGACCGGGCAGGGCGGCAGACAAAGCGCACAGCCGGTGCAGGCCGCGCTCAGCACGGCATGCATGCGCTTGGGGCCGCCGACGATCGCATCAACGGGACACGCCTGGATGCACAACGTGCAGCCGATGCAGGCGGTCTCGTCGATCACCGCGCGCTCGAGTCGCGCAGGGGCCACGAGGGTCGGATCCAGGGAGATGGCGGCGCGGCCGGTCAGCCGGGCGAGTATCGGGATCAACGCGTCCCCACCGGGGGTGCACCGATTGATGGGCGCGCCTGCAGCGACCGCATCGGCGTAGGGTTGGCAGCCGTCGTACCCGCATTGCCGGCACTGCGTCTGCGGCAGGATGGCGTCGATGCGTTGTGCGAGGCGGGCCGCGGAAGCTGGGGCCGCGACGGTGGCAACGGTGCACATGGCTCATTTTACCGCGCGCGGCATTTGCTAGACTCGGTCACATAGCTGCTTCAGCATGGCTGCACCCACCACCCGTGGCAAACCGCAGTGTCGATGGCTCCCTCCTACCGCCCGCCCGCCGACGCACGCTGGCGTGCTCGCGTCGCTGCGTGGCTGTTGCAGCGCTGGGGTTGGCGCCTGGTGCTCGCCGCACCCGCCCCGCCGCGTTGCGTCGTGGTGTTCTATCCGCACACCTCCAACTGGGATTTTGCCGTGGGGCTGCTGGCCCGCTGGGCACTAGATCGCCCGGTGCATTGGGTGGGCAAGGATTCGCTGTTCCGCTGGCCGGTGGGCCGGCTGCTTGAAGCACTCGGAGGGATCCCGGTCAATCGCCGGCGGCGCACCGGTTTCATCGACCGACTTGCGGCGGAATTCCGGAGGCGGACCACGCTGTGGCTGGTGATCGCTCCGGAAGGAACGCGCGCCCGCACCGACTTCTGGCGCAGCGGCTTCTACCATCTGGCGCGCAGGGCGGAGGTGCCGCTTGCACTCGCCTACGGCGACTGGGGAACGCGCGAGATCGGTATGGGTCGCTACGTGACACTTTGCGGGAATGTGGATGCCGACATGGCGGAGATCGCCGCGTTCTACGCCGGCAAGCAAGGCCGTGTTCCGGGGCGGCAGGGCACTATCCGACTGCGTGACGATCCATCGCCCATTGGAAGGTCGGTCAGACAGAGGATTACGGGCGGCAACGAGCGGACCACCGCCCGTGATGCGCGAGCGGACGATTCGCGGCGTTGAGCGGCGAGGAGTGGACAAACGGCCCACGAAGGAGCAACGAGCAGGCACCGAGCGGGTACAAGTGGGTAACGGGCGGGGTACAAGCGGGCAATGAGCGGCAATGAGCGGGCAATGAGCGGGCAATGAGCGGGTAATGAGCGGGTAATGAGCGGGCTATGAGCGGGTCGCACGAACACCACGGGCACGGGCCTGGTGCACACGTCCCTGGTCAATCGGGGCTGGACCGGGGCTGGCGTGCGCTCTGGATCGCCCTATTCTTGACCGCCGGCTTCGCCATCGTCGAAGCCGTCGGAGGATGGCTTGCCCACTCCCTCGCGCTCATTTCCGACGCTGGTCACATGGCCACCGATGCCGCGGCGTTCATCGTCGCGCTCATTGCCACGGCCGTGGCCCGCCGGCCGCCTTCCAAGCGCGCCTCGTATGGCTATGCGCGCGCCGAGGTCCTCGCGGCGTTCATCAACGCCCTGGCGATGCTGGCGCTCATTCTCTGGATCGCGGTGGAAGCCGTGACCCGGCTCCTCGCGCCGGCACCCGTGGTCGGCTCGATGGTCATGGGCGTGGCGGCGGTCGGCCTCGTAGTCAACATCGTGGTGGCAGTGCTCCTGGCGCGCGCCGGCGGGGGGCTCAACATTCGCGGCGCACTGCTGCACGTCATGGGCGACCTGCTCGGCTCGGTCGGGGCGATCACCGCCGGTGCGGTGGTCGAGTTCACCGGCTGGTCGCCCATCGACCCGATCCTCTCGGTCGCCGTGGCGCTGCTCATCCTGCGTTCCACTTGGTCGCTGCTGAGGCAGTCCACGACCGTGTTGATGGAACAGGTGCCCCGTCACCTGTCGTTCGATGCCATCGGCCAGGAGCTCGCCCGCCTGCCGAATGTAACCGGCGTGCACGATCTGCACGTTTGGCACATGTCGGCGGGCAACGTTGCGCTCTCGGCGCATGTCACCATCGCCGACGGTAGCGCGTGGCTCGCCACGCTGGCCGCGGCACGCGTGCTGCTCGCCCGGGACTTCGAGATCGAGCACGTGACGCTGCAGCCGTCATGGAACCCGGGTCTGGACAAGCGACGCGTGATTCCGGTGACGCCGATCGACCCGCCCCGAGATGACCATCATACCCATCGACCCCGTGGCGGCCGCCGCGGCGACTGAGGAGACGCTCTCTAGAGCCAGCTCACCCGCTTGAAGCGCAAGAACAGCAGTCCGTCGATGAACACCATGGCGAAAATCGCGAGCGGGTAGCCCGCCTCCCAGCTCAGTTCGGGCATGAACTTGAAATTCATGCCATAGATGCCGGCGATCAGGGTGGGCACGGTGATGAGCGCGCCCCAGGCCGCGAGCCGCTTGGTCACTTCGCTTTCCGAGAGGCTGATGAGGGCGATGCTGACCGAAATCGCCGTCTGCAGCATTTCGCGGATGCTCGCATTCGCCGCCTCGATTCGGGCGAGATGATCGTAGACGTCGCGGTAGTATTCCTGCAGCCCGGTGACGAGATGAGGAACCCGTCCGCCGAAGAGCTTGCCCACGGCCTCCATGAGCGGCGCGACCGCGTGCTGGAGGGTCATCAACCGTCGCTTGAGACCATACAGATCTTGGATCTTGCGCCGGCTGGAGCCACGGTCGAACAGCGACTCCTCAAGGTCCTCGAGCTCGCTGGTGAGGCCGTCGATGATCGGAAAGTATCGATCTACGACGGCATCCATAAGCGCGTAGAGCACGTAGCCCGAGCCGAATTTGAGGAGATCCGGCTCGCGCTCGGTGCGGGCGCGTACGTCGGCAAAGCCGCGGCGGGTGCGATGTCGGATCGAAAGGACGTAGTTCTTGCCAATGAATACGTGCACCTCGCCGACGAGCAGGTCGGCCGGGTCGTCCGGATCCTGCTCGACCGTCTGCAGCACCACGAAGAGCGAGTCCTCGTATTCCTCGAGCTTGGGGCGCTGGTGGCCTTTACGGGCGTCCTCGAAGGCCAGCGGATGCAGCCCGAATTCCTCGGCCATCGTGGCGATCTCGTCGTCCGTCGGCTCCGCGAGCGCGACCCAGACGAACGCGTTGTCACGCGCGAGGTACTCGCTGATGTCCCCGACGGGAACCTCGGCGACTTTCTGTCCCTGCTGGTAGACGACGCAGTTGATGAGCATGATCGGGCTCTCGCGACTGGCGCGATGATAGCGCAGGCGAAGATCGATGTCCGCGCATCCTCCCGGTTCGTGCCGGGCACGAGCGCCGCGCGAGCGTGGTCGCCTTGGCCCCCATGGGCCCGGGGCGGTACCATGCGGTCCTATCACAACGCACGACGTGCCCCGCCCGCATGATCATCAAATCGCTGCTCGACACCGATCTCTACAAGTTCACCATGATGCAGGTGGTGCTGCACCACTTCCCGGGGGCACAGGTCGAGTATCGATTCAAGTGCCGGAGCCCGGGCGCGAACCTGACGCCCTTCATCGTCGAGATCGAGAAGGAGATCGCCGCCCTGTGTACGCTGCGCTTCACGGCACGCGAGCTCGACTACCTGCGGGGCTGGCGGTTCTTCAAGAGCGACTTCGTGGATCTCCTGGGGCTGTTCCAGCTCGACGAGCGATTCATCGAAGTTTCACGGCTCGAGGGTGTCCCCGGGGAGATCGACATCACCATCCGCGGCCCCTGGCTGCACACCATTCTTTTCGAGGTCCCGGTGCTGGCGATCGTGAGCGAGCTCTACTTCCGCCACAATCGCCCCGACCCCGACTTCGCCGAGGGACGCCGTCGCCTCGCCGGCAAGATCGAGCAGATCAACGGCGTGGCGGATCCCGAGTTCCGGATTGCCGACTACGGGACGCGCCGGCGCTTCTCGCACGGTTGGCAGGACGAAGTGGTGCGGACCCTGCAGGCCGGGATCGGACAGAAGTTCGTCGGAACGAGCAACGTCAGCCTGGCGCTCGACCACGGTCTCACTCCACTCGGCACCATGGCGCACGAGTACCTTCAGGCCTGCCAGGCGGTGGGTCCGCGGTTGCGCGATTCACAGGTCTTCGCGTTCAACACCTGGGCGCGGGAGTACCGCGGCGATCTGGGGATCGCGCTCTCGGACGTATTCGGCATGGACGCGTTCCTGCGCGACTTCGATCTCTTCTTCTGCAAGCTCTTCGACGGCGTGCGGCACGATTCCGGCGATCCGTTCGAATGGGGTGAGAAGTTGCTTGGCCACTACCATCGCATGCGGATCGATCCACATACCAAGACCATGGTGTTCTCGGATTCCCTGAACGTCCCGCTCGCGATCCGGCTATTCGAGAAATTCCGGGGCCGTACCAATATCGCTTTCGGCATTGGGACCAACCTTACCAATGACCTCGGCTACAGCGCCTTGCAAATCGTGATCAAGATGACCCGCTGCAATGGCCAGCCGGTCGCCAAGATCAGCGACGAGCCATCGAAGATGATGGATTACGACCCGTCTTACGTCGCCTATTTGCGCGAGGTCTTCCAGCTCGCTCCGGGCTAAGGTCGGCATTGCCGGCTGCCGGCCAGCCGCCCGCGCAACACCGTCCGTCCGCCGAGGCAGGTGGACCAGAGCCTCGCCGGCCGTCGCCCGTCCCGATTCTTGTAGACTGGGCCGATGGCAACTCCGCTCGCCCATAAGCCGCCCGCGTCTTCCGGACCGGCGCGCCCTCCCGACAAGGGCGCACCGCAGGCTCCAGACCGGCGTCTGCGCCTGGACGACATCCTGAAGCTCATGGTGGCCGACGGGCTCGTGGCCACGGCCGAGGCCGACCGTTTGGCCCGGTCCCGGACCAAACGCTTCGAACACCCGCTCGAAATGATTGCCGACCAGAAGTGGCGATCGCCGGAGCCGCCGCACAAGACGCTCACCCTCGAATGGCTCGTCGAGTGGCTCGCCGGGAAGCTCGGGGTACCCTACCGGCACATCGACCCCCTCAAGATCGACCTGTCGGCAGTCACTCAATCGATGTCGAATGCCTACGCGGAGCGCTATCGGGTGCTGCCGGTGGAGGTCACGCGCGACACCCTGACCGTCGGCACGGCCGAGCCCTTCGTGCGCTCGTGGGCGGACGAGCTCGAGAAGATGCTGCGCCTTCGCGTCGCCCTGGTGTTCGTCAATCCGCAGGAAATCCGCCGCTACGTTGGCGAGTTCTACAGTCTCGCGCGTTCGATGAAAAAGGCGCAGGAGACCTCGCGCGGCGACGTTTCCCTGGCGCGCAACTTCGAGCAGCTCGTGGAGCTCGGCCGGAGCGGCCAGCTCGACGCCAACGATCGCCATGTCGTCCACATCGTCGACTGGCTGTGGCAGTACGCGTTCGACCAGCGTGCCTCCGATATCCACATCGAGCCACGGCGCGACGTTGGACTGGTGCGCTTCCGGATCGACGGCGTTCTGCACCAGGTCTACGCGATCCCGATCCCCGTATTGATTGCGATGACCTCCCGGGTGAAGCTGCTCGCCCGCATGGAGATCGTCGAGAAGCGCCGACCTCAGGACGGCCGGATCAAGACCGTAGCACCGAATGGCGACGAGATCGAACTGCGGATCTCGACCATGCCGACCGCGTTCGGGGAAAAGATCGTGATGCGCATCTTTTCTCCCGAGGTGCTGGTGCGTGATTTCGCGGAGCTCGGGTTCGGCAACGAGGACCGCCAGCGTTGGGAGCGGATGATCGGCGAGCCCAATGGCATTGTGTTGCTCACTGGGCCCACGGGTTCAGGGAAGACGACCACGCTGTATTCGTCCTTGCGACAGCTGGCGACCCCCGAGGTGAACGTCTGCACCGTCGAGGATCCGATCGAGATGATCGAGCCTTCGTTCAACCAGATGCAGGTGCAACCAACGATCGGGGTGGACTTCGCCCACGGCGTGCGCACCTTATTGCGGCAGGATCCGGACATCATCATGGTGGGCGAGATCCGGGATCGGGACACGGCGGACATGGCGGTGCAGGCCGCACTCACCGGACACCTCGTGCTATCCACCCTGCATACCAACGATGCACCCACGGCGGTGACGCGGCTGCTCGACCTGGGCGTACCGCCCTATCTGATCAGCTCGACCCTCCTCGGTGTCATGGCCCAGCGACTGGTGCGCACGCTCTGCGCGCATTGCAAGAAGCCGGTCGACGCCCCGGACGACGCGACGTGGCAACTCCTCACCACGCCCTGGCGCGGCGAGAAACCCAGCCAGGTCATGGGACCGGTCGGTTGTCTGGAATGCCGCATGACAGGCTACTTCGGCCGCATTGGGCTCTATGAAATCATGCCGATGTCACCGGCGATGCGGCGCCTCACGACCCACGAGGCCGATGACACCAAGATTCGCGAGCAGGCCTACAAGGACGGCATGAAGCCCCTGCGCGTATCCGGCGCGGCTAAGATCGCCGCCGGCGTCACCACCGCCGAGGAAGTGATGAAGGTGGCGCCTTTGGCGTAGAAGCAGGCACCCGCCAAGTTCTTGTGGCGGGATGCGACTGTCGCCAAAGGCGCGCGAGGCCGACTCCGCCGCGCAATGCACCCAGGGGTCCTTGCGGAGGCTGAGGCGCCGTGCCTCCCAGAGGGATGCGACTGGCCGAGCGGCGCGCGAGGCCGACTCCGCCGCGCAATGCACCCAGCGGTCCGCGCGAAGGCCGGGATGCCGGGTCGGCGACGCGCGAGCTGCGCCCCGCTTCCCCCGCGCTATTCGTTTCCGGCGCTACCCGCGGCGGAACGGCACGCGACGCTGCCGGCGGCGCAACTTTTCCGGTCGCTGCCCGCGACCCGCAACCGCCCCTGGCGTCCGCCAGCCGACGGTCGCGGAGGTGTACTCCCGATGACGGGTCGCTGAGCCGCTGGCCGTGAGGTAACACGCGCTTTTGTCGTGGAACGTGCAGGGGGTGGGCTGCCGCGGGCGGTCCGAGACGCCGCGGTACCGAACGGCGACACGGGGGCGACCACGTTCCGCTCCGACACTGGCGGTGGAGCCCCAGCCTCGGCTGGCGTCTCGACGGTGACGGCGTCGGGTGCCGGAGCCGCCGCATTTTCGGCTTGGCCCGGTGCAGACTCGACGCCCCCGCCGACCTGAGCCGAGGCCTCGCGAGGGTCAACATCGGCCTTGGCTGTCGTGTCCGATGGCACGTAGCGGCTTATCAAGGCGCGAACGGGGCCCAGCACGCGATCGCTGCGTGCCGGGTCATCGGCGACGTAGTACGCGCCAGCCGTCGCTGCGATTAGGAGGGCTGCAACCGCCGCCCGCCGAGCGCCACTGCGGCGTGGTGATGCCGCAGTGGCCAAATCCGGCTCGCTGAGCTCGGCTTCGTCCGAGCGGGCGGTCAAGCCGCCTATGAAGTGCGAAGGACTGCCGTCGGCGTCGCTCGGCGTGGCGCGATCCGTATCGCGGTCGGCATCGCCCTGCGCGTCGGAAGGGGTCATGCTGACAGGAGACTGAGTCGCCTCACGCGACGACGCGTCGCCAGTGCCTCGGTCTTCCGTTTTGGAGGAAGCCGAGGCCGCGTGGCCGGGGATTCGCAGCAGGCTGCCGCACTTGTAGCAGTGACTCGAGGCTCCCTCGTTGATGGCTTCGCATGCCAGGCACGGCCGCAAATGCACGGGGGCACCGCACGCATTGCAAAACCGCGAGCCCGCCGGATTCGAATGGTCGCAGGCCGCACATACTGCGGGGTATGCCGAGGTACCGGCCGGTGCCTGGACGGGAGAGAGTGGCGCGTGCATCGGGACGGTTGTCATTGGAGCAGAGTACCGCGATGCTTCTCCCGCAGGCACGAACCGCCTATAGGGCGACAACATACCACCCTGTAGGCGCTCTCCTACAGGGTGCCGCCGATGAGGTTCCGTCGCCCAAAGGGGGGAAGGCGCGTCCTACACAAAGATCAGCCGCGCCTTACGTACACAACGCCGGCGCAGGGGCTGCGCCCGATTTGCCCCACTCGTATGCTGCGCGTCGTGCGGCTGGTACTTGCCGGCCGCCGGGGGAGTGGCGACGAGCTAGCACGACCGGCTACTAACTATCTTGGGAGCGCACATGAAGAAGATCGCAACCGCAATCATCGCTGGAACCTTCCTTTGCTTCGCCGGTGTGGCTACGTCCGCTGACGTGAGTAACGCCGTGAAGCATCCGGTCGAGACGACCAAGGCCAAGGTCCGCGCCGAAAAGAAGGAAGAGCGGATGGAAGACAAGTCTGATGCCAACTACAAGGTCGCGAAGGCCGATATCGACGCCAAGTACAAGTCTTCCAAGGCTGCATGCAAGGATAAGAAGGGCGCGGACGAGAGGGCCTGTGTCAAGGAAGCCAAGGCCGAGCATAACAAGGCGATGGCCGCTGCGAAGGCCACTCGCACCAAGGAGCATGCCGAAGCGCACAAGGCCGGCGAAATCGGCAAGGTCAAGAGCTGAGGGAGCCGATAACTTCGGCGGGCGCGCCCCGCCGCTGAGCGGTTCATGTGGTCAGCAAAACGCCCCTTCGCCGGGGCGTTTTGCATTGCTGAGCTTACTCACATGCACACACACCGCGACGGTGTGTGGTACGCGCATTTGACCGTGTCAAAATGGCGCCACTCCGACTGTCCAGGATGCGCCAATGTCCGTCCATATCGTCGACGTCTGCGAAGTAACCCAGCCCATCGCGTCACCGATCCGCAACGCCTACATCGATTTCACCAAAATGACGACCAGCCTCGTTGCGGTTGTCACCAGTGTCGTGCGCGATGGGCGGCGCGTAGTGGGCTATGGCTTCAATTCCAACGGTCGCTATGGCCAGGGCGGTCTCATCCGGGAGCGCTTCGCGCCGCGCCTGCGCGAGGCCGATCCGCGCACACTTCGCGATCCATCGGGCGAGAACCTGGACCCGGACCGGGTCTGGGCGACGCTCATGCAGAACGAAAAGCCGGGCGGCCATGGAGAGCGCTCCGTCGCGGTGGGCACCATCGACATGGCCGTCTGGGATGCCGTGGCCAAGATTGCCGGCAAGCCGCTTTTTCGCATGCTTGCCGAACGTCACGGCGTACGCGCCGACCCGCGGGTGTTCGTGTATGCCGCCGGCGGCTACTACTATCCTGGCAAGGATCTCGAGGCTCTGCGCGCCGAGATGCGCAGCTACCTCGTGCGTGGCTACACCGTGGTCAAGATGAAGATCGGCGGTGCTTCCCTCGACGAGGATCGACGGCGTATCGAGGCCGTGCTGGCCGAGATCGGCAGCGAAGCCTCGCTCGCCGTGGATGCCAATGGCCGGTTCGATCTCGAGACCGCCATCGGCTATGCGCGCATGCTGCGCGACTATCCGCTCTTCTGGTACGAAGAGGCGGGCGATCCGCTCGATTACGCACTGCAGGCGGCTCTGGCGGAGTTCTACCCCGGTCCCATGGCCACCGGCGAGAATCTATTCAGTCATCAAGACGCGCGAAACCTGCTGCGCTATGGCGGCATGCGCCCCGATCGTGACTGGCTGCAGTTCGACTGCGCGCTCTCCTATGGCCTGGTCGAGTATGAACGCACCCTCTTGGCGCTCGATCGCGCCGGTTGGTCGCGGCGTCGTTGCATACCGCATGGCGGCCACCAAATGTCGCTCAACATCGCTGCCGGCCTCGGCCTCGGTGGCAACGAGAGCTATCCCGATCTCTTCCAGCCCTTTGGCGGCTTTCCCGACGGCGTCGCCGTCGAAGCCGGCCACATCGTGATGCCGGAGCTGCCCGGCATCGGATTCGAGGGCAAGGCGGATCTGATCCGCGTCATGCGTCAGCTCGCTTCCTGAGGCGAGCGTGCGATCACGCGTCAAGCCCCGCCGAGCGTACGTTGGACGATCGGGCGATTGCCGCTAGCATGGCGCACTGCCCGATCGCCGGTCGGGCCCACCGTAGAGGAGACCGGAATGGCGGCATACAACAAGATCCTCGTGGCATATAACGGCGCGCCGGAATCGCGCGCTGCGGTCGAGGAGGCGGCGCGGCTGGCCGCAGATCCTGGTGTCGAACTGCACATTGCGGCCGTAATGAACACGGCAGCCTACCTCGTTGCTGGCGAGTACGTGCCGGAAATGACGCTCGCGGCAGGCAGGGAAGAGCTCGAGAGCGACCTCAAATCCGTCGAGGCGTCGCTCGTAGCCCGAAAGCTCGACGTACGGGTGCATCTCGTGGTCGGAGAGCCGGTCGACGTGATCGCCAGGCTTGCGGAAAGTCTGGGCATCGACCTCCTGATCCTCGGACATTCGCGCTCCAAGTCGTTCGCCATGCGGTGGTGGCGTGGCTCGGTGGACACGATGCTGATAGAGCGTGTCCGCTGCAGCATCCTGGTCGCCGCCGACGTGAAGGTTTGATGCCGCGCTTGCAAGCGTACGCGGCCGCGCTGCTTGCGGCTGCCCACCTGCTCGTCGGCTGCGCGCCACCGGCGAGTCTGCGCAGCGCCGGCGATGCCACGATCTGGGACGTGCGCGCTGGGCGATTCATCGACCGTGCGACCCTGCTTCCGGCGATCGTGCCAATAAGGTACCGGCTCCTCGGGGAGGTGCATGACAATCCCGAGCATCATCGCTTGCGGGCGGAGCTCCTCGACGCGATCGGGCAGTCCGGGCGGCGCCCAGCGGTAGTGGTGGAGCAATTCGATCTCGGCGATGAAGCCGCGCTCGCGGCGGTCCAGCAGCGCGGCACCGACGCCGAAGGATTAGCAACGGCGGGCGCGCTCGACCGGCGAGCATGGCGATGGCCGCTACACGCGCCGGTCCTCACGGCAGCGTTGCGCGCGCGCATGCCGGTGCACGCTGGCAATGCGTCGCGCGCCGCGCTTGCGGCGGTGATGCGCGCAGGTAACCTGCAAAGTCTCGGACCGTCACTGCGGGCCCGCGTGGCCCGGGCGCCGTGGACCGCGGACCAGGCCGCAGCGCTTGCCGCCGAGATCCGCGAGGGCCACTGCAACAAGCTTCCCGAATCAACCGTGCCGCGCCTGGCGCTGGCGCAGCGCGTGCGAGACGCCGCGATGGCCGACGCGCTGGTGCGCGACGCCACCGTCGATGGCGCGATTCTGATTGCCGGCAACGGCCACGTGCGTCGGGATCTCGCTGTCGCCACGTATCTCGAGGTGCCCGCCGACGAGGTCGTCGCAATCGCCTGGCTGGAAGCGAGCCCTGAAGCCCGTCGCGGCCCTGGCTTCCCTGCCAACGTCCTCACCGACCGGTCCGGTTTCGATTATGTGTGGTTTACCCTGCCCGTTGCGCGCCCCGATCCCTGCCTCGGGCTATCCTGAGGCGGCATCATTCCTAAACCCCACGATGGAGAAGTAGCGATGAACGAAGAGACCTTCAACCTCAGCATTCGCAAGTTCCTGAAGATGGTCGGTGTCAATTCGCAGCGCGAGATCGAGCAGGCGGTGAGCGCGGCACGTACGGCAGGCAAGCTCGGCGGCGACGAAACATTTCCCGCCACCGTGCGCCTCGAGATTCCCGGCCTCGGCGTCGACGTGCTGTTCAAGGGGGAGATCCGGCTGGAGTGATCGCGACGCCTTCGTGGCTTTCGCCGCCGTCGCCCATTGTTCGATCGATCGAGTGCGCCGCGATGCCTGTGTGCCGCTACCGCCGCCCCCGAGCCTCGATGGAACCGGATGCACTCCGGATTCAGCAGCGCGCGCGCCAGGTCTGCTGCGGCACGTAGCCGATCAGGCGCTTTGCCTTCGCCGTGGATTGCAGCGACTGAAACTTCCCAACGTCTCCATCCAGGGGTACCTGCGGAAAGCAGACGCTCAACAACTCATGATTCGGACGCTCCATGACCGTGTCCGCGGCCGCGATGATGCAATGCTCGGCGCCGATTTCCGTCGCCTCGAGTCCGAGCCTGCACGCCAGTGCGACGTCGCGACTGTCGACATAGCTCCATAAGTTCCACTTGCGGATGTCCGGATCATGCTGCCAGTCCGGGAACGTGGCGTACTCGCGCGGCTCGATGATGTTCGAGATCCGCAAACCGAGGAACGAGGTGCCCGGATTCCAGCGATGCATCTGCCGCGCCATGTCCTCGGCGAGGCCCTTTGCAAGCGCATAACCATTTTCGGGCAGCAACGGATGCTCCTCGGTGATCGGCGCGAAAGCCGGCGTGGCGCGGGTGAAGGGCAGGCCGAACACGGTTTCGCTGGAGGCCCATACCACCCGCTCGAGGCCCAGCAGTGTCGCGGCGCTGAACACGTTGTAGGTCGTCATCAGGTTGTTCTGGAAGGTCGTCGCATCCGGTGCGAGCCCAGGCGCGGGGATGCCGGCGAGGTGCACGACCGCGTCGGCGACTTCGAACGGACGGCGGCGCTCGGCGGTGCCGGCGGCGCGCCGCAGCGCGTCGATGGTCTGGCCCATGTCATTGAGGTCTGCCCTCAGGAAATGGCAGAGAGCCTGTGCCGGCGGCAGCAGATCGACGTTCACCACGCTGTAGCCGTGCGCGACGAGCTCGTGGACGACGGCACGACCTGCCTTGCCGCTTCCGCCCGTGACGACGATGCGTTTCATCCAGATCTCCGCGTGGTCCGGTTTCAGAACGTCTTGACCGGCACCGCCTTGCGCGGCAGCAGCAGACCCTTGCGGGCGCGGTGCAGCACGTAGCGAGCAAGCTCCTCGCCCTTGATGACCAGCGGCTGCGCCTTACCTCGTATGACCACCGGCACCCTCAGCACGTCGCGGTACAGCCCTGCCCAGGCCATCTGCTCGCCGCGATCGAGTTGCATGAGCATCGTCCCGCGACCGCGATCCTGCAACTTGAGCTCGGCCGCGGCGAAGCATAGAAGCTTGCCGTTGGTAGCGGCGCAGGCGACGTTGGGCAGTGCCTCGAAGAGATCGGTGCCGCTCGCCTCGACGGCGGCCGGTGGCAGGACCGTTTCGCCGGACTCGATGGCCATGAAGGCCTTGCCGCCCCGGTTGCGGCCGACCAGCGCCGAGAAGGGCGCGATGAAGCCGTAGCCGCCGGTGTTGGCGAACAGATAGCGCACCTCCAGCGTCGCTGACAGCATGTAGCGCGCCCTGCCGCCGTCCTGCAGCTCGATCAGCGAGGTGATGGGTACGCCATCGCCGCGGCCGCCGGGTATCTCGTGGGCGTCGAGGGCATACGCACGGCCGTGGCTGTCGATGATCACCACCGGCCGTGTGGTCCTGGTCTCCACCGCCGCACCGAGCTGGTCGCCGGCCTTGAAGCCGAGTCCCGACAGGTCGACACCGTAGCCCGGACGGGAGCGAATCCAGCCATTCCTGGAGATGATGATGGTGACCGGCTCGTCGGGTACCGAGATCGCCGTCTTCACCGACGTGGCGCGGGCGACGGGCTCGAGCAGGGTGCGACGGTCGTCGCCGTACTTCGCGGCGTCGGCCTCGATCTCCTTCACGATCAGCTTACGCACGGCACGATCGCTTGCCAGCAGCGCCTGCAGCCGACCGCGTTCGGTGGTCTGCTCCGTGAGCTCCTGCTCGATCCGAATGCCTTCCAGGCGGGCGAGCTGGCGCAACCGGATTTCGAGTATGTCCTCGGCCTGGACCGGAGACAGTTTGAACGCCGCGATGAGATCGCTCTTCGGCTCGTCAGACTCGCGAATCACCCGGATCACCTTGTCGATGTTCAGGAAGACGATCCGGCGGCCTTCGAGGATGTGGATGCGCGCCTCGGCGCGCTCGAGCTGGAAGCGCGTCCGGCGCACGACCGTGGCGACCCGGAAATCGGCCCATTCCGTTAGGATGGCCTGCAGGCCCTTCTGCTGCGGCCGGCCGTCCGCGCCGAGCATCGTGCAATTGACCGAAAATCCATTCTCCAGGCTGGTGTGTGCGAACAGAAAGGCCATGAGCTCGCCGGGATCGACCTTGCTCGTGCGCGGCTCGATCACCAGTCGGATCTTCTCCTTCTGCCCGGACTCGTCGCGGGCGTGCTCCACGAGGTTCAGCACCACCTGCTTCAGGTTGAGCTGCGTTTGCGTCGCTGACTTCTTGCCAGGTCCCGGCTGGGGATTGGACAGCGCATCGAGCTCCTCGAGCACGCGCTTGGTCGAAACCTGATAAGGCAGCTCGTAGACCACGATGCGCCACTGGCCGCGTGCGAGCTCCTCGAGGCGCCATCGCGCCCGCGCCCGCAGGAGACCGCGGCCGGTGCGATACGACTCGGCGATCTCCTCCGCCGAGGATATGACCTGGCCGCCGTCGGGAAAATCGGGCCCAGGCAAGATTGCGAACACATCCTCCACACTCGCGTCTCGCCGGGTCACCAACAACGCCGCGGCGGCCGCGACCTCGCGCAAATTGTGGGGAGGGATGTCGCACGCCATGCCGACGGCGATCCCCATCGACCCGTTCAGGAGCACGAAGGGCAGGCGTGCCGGCAGGCGCGACGGCTCATTGACGGTGTTGTCGTAGTTGGGCACGAAGTCGACCGTACCCTGGTCGAGCTCGGCCAGTAGCAGATCGGCGATCGGCGTGAGCTTGGCTTCGGTGTAGCGATACGCCGCGGCGGGATCGCCGTCGCGCGAGCCGAAATTGCCCTGCCCCAGGATCAACGGATAGCGCAGGGTGAAGTCCTGGGCCATGCGGACCAGGGTGTCGTAGACCGATGTGTCGCCGTGCGGATGCACGCGGCCGAGCACCTCGCCGACGATGCGGGCGCACTTGACCGGCTTGGCGGCGCCGGCGAGGCCGAGCTGCCGCATGGTGTAGAGGATCCGCCGCTGTACCGGCTTCTGACCGTCCTCGACCTGCGGCAGGGCGCGATCGCGGACCACCGCCATCGCGTACTGCAGGTAAGCGTTCTCGGCGTATTCGTGAAGGACGAGCTGGTCCTGCTCGTCGGGGGTGGTCGCACCCATGGGAAGTCCTTTCGTGGAGCCGCGCGGGGTTGCGAATCTATCGGCTGCGCAACGCTGCGGTTCGTGCGACGTCGACGGTCGGCGGCGACCCGCCGATCACCACGCTATACGCATCGCGTGCATGGGCGATGCTCATCTTTTGCTCGACGACGTCCGCCAACACCGCGGCGACGTCGCGCAGCTTCGCGGCGCCATGACCGCCACCGCCCGCAAGCCGGACTCGCAGCACGTCGCCGTGGTTGACCGTGGTCAGGAACTTGGCGGGACACGTCTCGTTCGTGCCGTCGGCGCGCAGGATGCTGACCGACGAAGGTGCGCCGCATTGGCCGCCTTCGAGTCCGTAGGGAGGGTGATCGCGTCGGTCGGAACGGATCTGCAACGTCGCATTGGTGGCCTTAAAGCGGAGATGACGTTCAAGCGCGAGGCCCCCGCGGTACCTGCCGGGCCCACCCGAGTCGGGCACCATCGCATACCGTTCGACGACGATCGGCTGATCCGCTTCGATCATCTCGACCGGCGCGTTCGAGTAATTCACCAGTGTTCCGGTGCACGCATCCATGCCATCGCGGTCGGGCCCGCCGCCCCAGGACGCGAGCAGGAACTCCAGGTAGACGCAGGGCTCGCCATGCTCGTCGATTCCACCGAACGAGATGCCGACGTCCGGCGCGTTGGAGCCACAGGCTGGGAGGATGTCCGGCACCGCCTGGGCGAGCGCACCGAAGATCGTGTCGGCGATGCGGATACCGGTGATTCCGCGCGCGGCAACCGCGGCAGGGGGCCGCGGATTGACCACCGTGCCACTGGGCGCGATCACCTCGATCGGCCGGAAGTAACCGGCATTGTTCGGAATGGACAGGTCGACGATGGAGCGCACGCACGCGAGCGCGGTGGACAAGGTGAACGGATAGACGCAATTGATCGCGCCGCGCACCTGCGGGGCCGATCCGGTGAGGTCGATGGTCATGTCGTCGGCGCGTATCGTCACCTTCGCCTCGATCCGGATGGGATCCGGGTCGAGGCCGTCGCCATCGAGGTAGTCGACGAAGGTCCATTCACCCTTCGGCAGCTTGCCGATCTCGGCACGGGTGAAACGCTCGGTGTAATCAAGCAGGTCGCGGCAGTACTGCTCGAACGCCCCGCCGCCATAACGGTCGGCCAGCTTGATCATCTCGCGCTCGCCGACTACGCAGGCGGCGACCAGCGAACGGATGTCACCCAGGACCTTGTCCGGGACCCGGACGTTGCGCTCGATCAGACGCAACATGGTTTCGTCCGGCTCGCCCTCGCGCCACAGCCGCGACGGGGGAATGCGCAGCCCTTCCTGGTAGATTTCGGTGGAATCGCTGGCATTGCCGCCCGGCATGCGGCCGCCGATGTCGGTCATGTGTGCGAGTGCCACCGAGAAGCCCAGCAGCCGCCCCCGGTGGAAGACGGGCCTGACCAGCACGATGTCGGGAAGGTGCGTGCTGCCGTCGTAGGGATCGTTGGTGATGAATAGATCCCCGGGTAGGATCCGCCCGGGATATGCGCCCATCACGGCTTTCACCGCAAAGGGCATCGCACCGAGGTGGAAGGGCAGGCAGGTGCCTTGCGCGATGAGCTGGCCGTCGGCGAGGAACAGCGCGGTGGAAAAATCCAGGGCTTCCTTCACCACGAACGAGCGCGCCGTGCGATACACAGTCAGGGCCATCTCGTCGGCCAGCGCCACCAGCGCATTCTTGATGAGCTCGAGCGCGAACGGATCGCGCGCAATGGAAGGGAGCGGATGGACGACGGCGCCCTCGGGAAGATCCTGCAGGTGAGTCATGGCATCACTCGAGCTCGATTTCGATCGTGTCCCACGCGATGAGACGGGCGCATCCATCGGGCGGGACGACGGTGGTGCTGTCGAATTCCTCGATCAGCAGAGGACCCTGGGACCATGAAGCGCCCAGGCCCGCGCGCGCCAAAATGGGCGTGTCGACAGTGCCGAACTCCGGGCCGAAGTAGACTGCGCGCGATCCACCGGTGCGCGAGGGATCGTCACCGAGGCGGATGTGCGTGGGGACCTTTACATTACTGATGGAGCCGCGGGCGATGACTCGCAGGTTCATCGTCTCGATCACCTCGGTATCCGACCGGTAGCCGTAGTGCTGCTCGTGCATCACCGAAAAATGCTCGCGCAGCGCGCGCGAGGTATCGCGGTCGGGGAACGGCAGGGTGAGCTCCGAGTTCGCCCCGGCGTAGCGCAGGTCGACGAGTCGCTCGAAGCTGCGATCGGCCGGCGCGACGTCCTCGGCGGCCAGCGCCGCGTCGCCCTCCGCTTCAAGGCTGCGGAACGTCGCTTCGATGGCATCGTGATCGAGCCGCGCCAGTCGCTGCTTGCAGGTGCGTACGTAGTGGTGCTCCATCTCCGGGAACAGCATGCCCAGTGCGCTGAACAGTCCGGGCACCGGCGGCACCATGATGCGCCGGATATCGAGCAGCCGGGCGAGTGTGGTCGCGTGAACGGGACCGTTGCCGCCGAAAGCCAGCATCGTGAGATCGCGCGGATCACGGCCACGTTCGGTGGACACCGCACGCAACGCCCGCGCCATGGTGGCATTGGCAACGCGGTGCACGCCCCACGCGGCGTCCTCGAGGCGCAAGTCCAGTGGGGTGGCCACCTCGGCCTGCAATGCCCGCTCGGCGAGCTCGCGACGGATCGGCAGCGTGCCGCCTGCCAGCGCGTGCGGATTGATGAAGCCCAGGATCAGATTGGCATCGGTGACGGTCGGCAGCGTACCGCCACGGGCATAGCACGCCGGGCCCGGGTCGGCGCCGGCACTGTCCGGACCCACCTTCAGGGCGCCGCCGGCGTCGAGGCGGGCGATGCTCCCACCGCCGGCGCCGACTTCGGCAATGTCGATCGCGGGCGCCCGCACGTGGTACCCGCCACCGCTCAGGAGCCGCCCGGCGATGTTGATGCCACCCCCCACTTCCAGCGAGTTCACCCGCAGGTATTGGCCCGCGTCGATGAGCGCGGCCTTGGCGGTGGTGCCCCCCATGTCGAAGCTCAGCAGACTGAGGTTACCCAGCCGGCGGGCGAGCTCGGCCGCACCGACCACGCCCGCCGCCGGGCCCGATTCGATGATATGGATGGGACGCTCGGCCGCGGCCGCCGCGCTCATCGCGCCACCGCTCGATTGCATGATCGTCAGCGGCTTGGCGATCTTGCGTGTGTGCAGCCGGTGGGCGAGGCTCTCGAGGTAATGGCGGACCAGCGGGAGTACGTAGGCATTCACCACCGTGGTGCTGGTGCGCTCGTACTCCCGGATCTCGGGAAGTAGCTCGCTGGAAATGGTGACCGGGATCTGCGGGTCGCGTTCGCGAATAAGATCCCGCAGCCGCGCCTCGTGGACCCCGCTCGCATGGCCATTGATGAGGCAGATGGCGACCGCATCGATATCCTCGGCAAGCAGGCTCGCGATGGTTGCCCGAGCATGTGCCTCGTCCAGCGGCCGCTCGATTCGCCCCAGGTGGTCGACGCGCTCCTTGATCTCGAAGCGCAGCCGCCGCGGCACCAAGGCGGGCGGCTTGCGAAACCGGATGTCATAGAGAACCGGCATGCGCAACCGGCGGATCTCGAGCACGTCCCGGAATCCTTCCGTCGTCAACAGCGCGACGCGGGCCCCCTTGCCCTCGAGCAAGGCATTGGTCGCGACTGTCGTGCCGTGCATGATCTGCGCGATTCCGTCGATCGATAGTCCGCCCTGGGCCGCTGCCTGTTCGAGACCATCGACGATACCTTCACTGTAGTCATGGGGCGTGGACAGCACCTTGGCACGCAGCACCTGGCCTTCAGGATTCAGGAAGACGAGATCCGTGAAGGTCCCGCCGATATCGATGCCGATCCGGGTGCTCATCGCATGCTTTCATCGGCAGATGTGGTCGCACGGCCGAGTTGCAGGAGCTCGGCCGCGTTGTCGCCAAGAATCCGATCCTTCTCGCCGGAGGTGAGGAAGGTGCAGTGCTTGCGGACGTAATCGACGCTCTGCCGGTAGGTGCAGAAGCGCTCGACGTTCGGCATGTCAGATCCCCAGATGAGCTTGTTCGCGCCGAACGCATCCCGCATGCCGCGGATCAGCGCTTGCGCCTCGGGATAGGGGTAGTCCCATGTGCCACCCCAGGAGATGGGAAACATGACTTCGAGCTGGAGATTCTCGCGCCGATAGGTCTTCAGCACCGCGTCGGGGAAGTCCCACGCGCCCGTGCTGCCAAAGTGCGCCACCGGAGGGCCCATCACCAGCAGGAATCGGTGTGCGGAGTGGCGCTGCAGCACGACGTCCAGCGCGGCGAGGTTTCCCAGATAGCCCGCCCGGTCGTAGGTCGGCGTGGAAGCGAGCTCGATGAACACCGGCAGCCCGTAGCCAACGATTTTGTCCCAGAACGGACCAAAGTCCTCGTGATCGGGGTTGCGTGCGTAACCATGTCGGGAGAAATCCTGCGCGTAATAAAGGCCACGAAGACCCAGGATCGACGCGGCGCGATCGACCTCCGCGAGCGTCGCCGGGGCGTCGGCGGTGGCCTCATCGACGTGGAGCAGTCCCGTGAACTTGTCCGGGTATTGATGCTGTGCGAACGCGTTGAAGTCGTTCATCGCGCCGTAACCCCCGCCCGCCTGGAGGATGCAATGATCGACACCCGCAACCGTCATCTGGGCGAGCATGAGCTCCGGCGGACAGGCAAGCTCCTGCATGCCTACGGGGAGGTATTGCACGTAGTAGTCCTCGCCTTCGTGGGTGAACACGAGCTGTCCGAAGCGGCCGACTCGAAAATTTACGTCGGTGAGGCCGTTCCAGGTGTTGTCGCCGGCGCGTTGCAACATCGACGGACGCACCTCGACGCCATCGCGCACGCGGAACGCCCGCGCGGCAGGGCGCGTGACCACCTTCTGCAGGTACTTGAGGTGTATCGCGCTCGACGGATGGCCGCACGCGCCCTGCCAGTGCTGGAAGACGTGGGCGTGACAATCGACGATCATGCGAGGTGCTCGCGGTTACGTTGGTCGGGGGGTGCGGCGGCAGCACGCGGTGTCGCGCGCCGCCGCCTTGAAGGGCCGAGTAGACGGGTCGGGCGCGCCTCCGCCAACTCGGCCACGCCCGGGTCCCGCGTCGGCGACCCGTTGCGACTGGCTGCGGACACCGCAGCTTTAAGCCGCGCCGAGCTTTTTCATGTGCAGGTCGAACAGCCGCTCCATCTCGCCATTGACGACCATGAACGTCGACCAGAAATCGAGGAAGTGCTTCCATTCGCTATCGCCGTAGCGAATCGCCCAGGTGTTGGGCCGCTTGTCGATCGGGGTGCTGGGGTCGAACACGTGTGCCCAGCTGTTGCGCTTCGCAAAGAGCAGCACGTCGCTATCGCCGCTCATCCACACGTCGGCCTTCTTGGCCCGAATCGGCTCCGCGGCGAGCACGACCTGTCCGGCCGTGGTGATGAGCTTGGCGTCGGGAAATAGGACGGGAATGCGTGGTTCCTCGCTGCCGCCGGCCACCACGGAAAAAGTGACCTTGGGATTGTTGAAGTCGGACGGTTTCTTGAAGCGCCCGGCATTGTCCTTGTGGACCATCAGCAGGCTGCCCTTGGCCCAAAGCGGTCCGATGTAGTCGACTACGAGCGCACGCGGGAGGGTGTAGGTCAGCGACGAGCCGTAGAGGTCGTAATCGCCTCGCCGCAGGCCGACGGTGGAGTTCTGGAAGGTCACTTCCTTCCATTCGACCTTGACTTCCATCTCCTTCGCGAGGCGCTCCACGGCGTCCTTGTAGATGCCGCCGAGCTCGCCAGTCTTGGCATCCTTGTAGAACCACGGACCGGTCTGCGAGTACCCCACCCGCATGACGCCTTCCTTGCGGATTTTTGCGAGGCTGGAATCGTCGCGGATGCCCGTGTCCAGCATCTGCGCCATGGCTTCGCGCGGCGAAGTCGCCGTTCCGAGCACACCCGAGGCTACCCCGAGTACGGCGGCGGTTCGAAGGAAATTCCGTTTACCCTTGCTGATGTCATCGTTCATCTGTGGCCCCTCCTGGAAAGAGAATGGGTGGGTGCGGCTCTTACAAAGTACGGCTTTGCGCGGCTTCCGTCAAAGCAATCGGCGGCGCGGGTTGCGTGCAAGACGCGGCACGAGCTCGATCAACGGGACGCCGGTACGCGCCACGAGGTCGTTGATTCCGATGGTCTCGTCGCCCTGCGTGCCCAGCAGCACGACCTCGTCGCCGAGCGCCGCGTCGGGCACGTCGGTGAGGTCGAGCATGCAATGCTCGGTGTGGCGCAGTCCGAGTATCGGGACGCGCTGACCTCGCACCAACGCCTCGCCACCTGCCGGCAGCCGCGGATAGCCGTCGGCGAAACCGAATGGGATTACTGCCAACAGCGTGTCACGTCGAAGCGACCCGCTGCCGAAACTGTTGCCGGACGCGGCGCTCACCTGTTTGAGGGCGATGATTCGCGCCTTAACCGCAGCGAGCGCGCTGCGGGTGTCGATGCGCTGGTTCCATGGTTCCTCGAGGATGCCGTACACCAGGCGACCCGGATTCACGGCGTCGAATACCAGTTCCGGGTGCGCGAGGAGCGTACGGCTGCTCGCCACCATGCGCTCGAGCTTCTGCCAGCCCGCGGCGTGAAGCCGCGCCGTCATCCGCTCGAAACGGCTTGCCTGCAAGGCGACCGATGCGCGATCCTCGTAGTCGGTGAGGTGCGTATACGCGCCGTGCACGCGCGCTTGCGGATGCCGCGCAGCCGCGGCGACGACGACATCGAGGTCCTCCTCGCGAAAACCAAGCCGATTGAAACCCGAGTCCAGCTTGACGCTGAAGGTCAGGTCGGCCGCGAGGCAGGTCGCGAGGGTGGCGGCATCGTGCGCGGTCACGATGACGTCGTGCGCGGCGATGGCGGGGAGCTGGTCGGCGCCGGTGCTGCCATACAGCAGGATCGGCAGCTTCACGCCGGCTTGGCGAAGGCATTGCGCCTCGACTGGGTCACCGCAGGCGAGGGCGTCTATGCCTGCCGCCGCGGCGAGCCGGGCAATGTCCAGCACATCGAAACCGTAGGCGTCGCCTTTGCACACCGCGTAGACCCGGGCCCGCCCGGCGAGCTTCCGGATGAGACCAAGGTTATGCCGGATGGCCGCGCTGTCGATCTCCACCCAGGAGGCACGCTGGCGCGTCGCCGCATCACCGGTCGGTCCGTCGCCGCGTTCGCCCGAGCGCGCCGGTGCGGAGTGGGAGAAATCGTCGAGGTGTCGCATGGTATGGGCCCATTATCGCGGCTCGAATGCATAAGGTATAGTTGGTTTTTCTTAAGCCACTTCATAAGCAATACTAATCATCCTCGGCCTTGACGCTCGCGCGTATGCGTTCGATGAATCGCCGCAGATGGGCCGGGGGGGCGTCGCGCCGGTAGGCGATGAAGGTGGGAAACGGCGCGATAGCGGGCCGCGTCTTCAGCATGCGAAGGGTTCCGGCGCGCAGCTCCGGGTGGATGATTTCCGCCGGCAGCAGGCTGAGGCCGTTGCCTTCGACCGTCAGGGCCTTGCTGATGAACAAGCTGGTGCACGTATTGAGCCGCACGGGCGTGACACCTGCGCGCGCGAACCACGCGTTGATCGTCTCGTAGAGCAGGGAAGGCGCAGGATGGGTGTAGATAGGCATCCGCGCGAGCGCCGCCGGAGTGGCGATCTTCATATTGCCGAGGCGCTTGGGCGTGCCCACCCAGTAGTGCGGCAGGTCCATCAGGCGCTCGAAGGCAAGCAAAGGCGACAGGGTGGGGCCAGAGATCACCGCGACATCGAGCTCGCTCCGCAGCAGCTTGGCGTAGAGGTTAACGCTGAACTCCACGACCAGCTCGATCTGTGCCTGGGGATAATGGGTCTCGATGTCGACGAGCAGCATTGGCAGGTAGCGTGCAGCGAAGGTGTCGGTGGCCCCCATCCGGATGAGTCCACGAATGTCGTCACTCGCCATGCCGCGATCGCCGATCCGCTCGGCGATGTCGAGCAGGCGCTCGGCCTGCTGGGTCACTTCGAGTCCCAGGGTGGTCAGGGTTGCGCGATAGGTGTCGCGATTGAGGAGCGGTCCCCCCAGGGTGGCTTCGAGTTCCTTGATGCGCAGGGATAGAGCCGGCTGGGTGATCCTCAGCCGGGTCGCGGCGGCACGGACGCTGCCGAGCCGGGCGACCCAGAACAGCGCCTCGAGCTGGGCCAGCGTGAACTTCAAGGTGGGAGACCGCCGGCGCAGGTCACTGCGCGAGCCTCATGGCGATACGTCAGGCGGCCCACCGCGACCGATGCAGATGGAGCCGGGCCCGGGAAGCGGCGCGCGTCAGTGGCTGGCGCCACGCGCGCTGATTGGCCAGAGACTCTCGACCCTGCCGTTGCGCACGGCGACGTACCAGTCGTGGAGATTCACGGTCGGGTCACAGTGCCCTGGAATGAGCAGCACTCGCTCGCCCAGGCGCAGCGGCGTGGCGTCTCCGGCCACGGCGATCTTGCCGTGCTCGTCGGAAACGCCCACGACCTCAAGCCCCTCCCGACCATCGACCAATGGCAGGCCCTTTTCCGCACTGTAAGATTTAAGACCAGCGTCGACGATGGCGCGATCGCGGTGGGGCGTGCTCATCACGGTCGCGAGCACGAACAGGCTGTGCTGGAACTCGGTGTAACGCGGCCCGTCTTCACCGCCGATACGGGCATATTCCGCATCCATGAATACATAGGAACCAGCCTGCAACTCGTTCCATAGGCCGCTGCTGCCTTCCATCCGGAAGGTTCCGGTGCCGGCGCCGCTGATCAGCTCGCAACGCAGGCCCGCGCCCTCGAGCCTGGCCACCGCCTCGCGCACGATGCCGGCGGCGCGCTCGATGGCCTGCTGGCGCGCGGCCACCCCCTGCAAGTGTTGCGCGGTGCCATGGTAAGCCTGCAATCCCCGGAACCGGAGTCCGGGCGCGTCGGCAATGCACTTTGCGAGATTGGCTGCCGCGTCGGGCGTGGATACCCCGCACCGCGCCATGCCGACGTCGATCTCGACCAGGCCCCCCAACTCAACGCCTGCGTCGACCGCCGCCGCAGAGGCCGCGGCGACCTGTGCAGGATTGTCGAAGCAGAGCGCCACCGTGGCATCGGCCGCGAGTGCCGCGAGCCGCCGGAGCTTGTGCGCGCCGACGATTTCGTTGCTCACCAGCACGTCGGTGACGCCACCACGTACCAGCGCCTCGGCCTCGCCGACCTTCTGGCAACACTGCCCGACCGCGCCCGCCGCGATCTGCTTCCGTGCGATCGTGGGGCACTTGTGGGTCTTGGCGTGCGGTCGTAGGCGAACCCCCGCGGCCTTGGCGAACGACGCCATCTTCGCCAGATTGTGCTCGAACGCATCGAGATCGACCAGGAGCGCCGGGGTGTCGATCTCGTCGAGCGAAGCGCCGATGCGGGCTGGAATGGTGTTCATTCTCTTGCGGGACTCCCTTGCCAGGCATGCATTCGATAAGTGATCATATCTCAGAGGATCAATACGTCAACCGCCGGCGCGCGTCGCGCGCATCGACATCAGGACTCAAGCAGTGGCGACTACATGAGCGATATGCCCACGATTCGCGTCGTGGACGTGCATAAGCGATTCGGTGAACTCGAGGTGCTGAAGGGCGTTTCTTTTGACGTTCATCGCGGCACGGTCGTGAGCATGATCGGTGCCAGCGGGTCCGGGAAAAGCACCCTGCTGCGCTGTATCAACTACCTCGAAGTGCCGACCGCGGGGGACATCTTCATTGAAGGGGAGTCGCTGTGCTATCGCGGCGACGCGACGGAGCAGCGCAGGCCACGGCCGCTGGCGGAGATCAACCGCATCCGCCGCGACCTCGGCATCGTCTTCCAGCAGTTCAACCTCTGGCCGCATATGACGGTGTTGGGGAACGTCATCGAGGCGCCCTTGCGGGTCCGGCGTCTGCCCCGCAAGATCGCCGTCGAGCTCGGACACGAATGCCTGCGCCGCGTGGACCTCGCGGAAAAGGCCGGCGAATATCCGGCCCGCCTGTCGGGTGGACAACAGCAGCGGGTTGCGATCGCGCGCGCACTCGCCATGCAACCCAAAGTAATGCTGTTCGACGAGCCGACGTCCT
The DNA here is from genome assembly GCA_039915505.1 of Casimicrobiaceae bacterium. Classification (GTDB taxonomy): domain Bacteria; phylum Pseudomonadota; class Gammaproteobacteria; order Burkholderiales; family Casimicrobiaceae; genus CAIWHR01. The sequence continues at coordinate 9,837 of JBDSND010000067.1, read as the reverse complement.
CGCTCGACCCAGAACTGACCGACGAAGTCCTCGCGGTGATGCGCGGGCTCGCCAACGATGGGACCACGATGATCGTCGTGACCCACGAGATGGGCTTCGCGCGGGAGGTGTCCGACCAGGTGATGTTCCTGCACAACGGTCTCATCGAGGAGGAAGGACCGCCGGACCGGATGTTCAACGCACCGAAGTCGGAGCGGTTCCGCCAGTTCATCACCAAGCAGCAGCACTGAACGCCGATGTCGGATTCCTTGCGCGAGGTGATGGACATCGGCATGTTCTGGGAATACCGGAACGTGCTGTTGCGCGGGATTGCCGTCAATTTCTATGTTTTCGCATCAGCTGCCGGGCTCGCCTTGACGGTGGGACTCGGCGCCGCCTTGTTGCGGGTAAGCCGCTGGCGCCCCCTGCGCTGGGCCGGCACCATCCATGTCGAGATCTTTCGCAACGCCCCGGACTACGTAATGGTGGTGTGGGTGCACTTCGTGCTGCCGCTGCTCCTCGGCACGCTGCTGCACAGCCGGTTCGAGTTCAATCCCTTCGTCTCGGCGGTCATCGCCCTCGGCTTCGTGTACAGCGGCTATTTTGCGGAGACATTCCGCGCGGGCATCGAGGCCGTGCCGATCGGCCATGTCGAGGCAGCGCGCTCCTGCGGGATGTCGGAACGGCAGATCCTGTGGCGGATCATCCTGCCGCAGGTGGTGCGGCGGATGCTTCCGGAATCGATCAATCAGTTCATCTCCTTGTTCAAGGCCACGACCATCGTGTCGTTGATCGCGGTTCCCGATCTCATGTACCAAGTGTCGATGATTACGCAGCAAGAGATGCGTCCTCTGCCCCTGTACACCGGTGCGGCGCTCACCTACTTCGTCATCGTGCTGATCGCCGGCAGCACGCTCCGGGCCCTGGCCGAGCGCTGGCGCACCCGGATCCTCGCCTGAAATGGGCAACTGGCAACGTCTCGTCTGGAACCAGGCCGATGCGCTCCTGGCGGGGTTGGTGGTGACCGTCGAGGTGTGCAGCATTGCGTTCGTCTCCGCCATCGTGGGGGGGCTCGTACTGTGCCTCGTGCGGTTGTACGTGCGGCCGCTGCGGCCGGTGGCGATCTTGCTGATCGAATTCTTTCGCGCGACGCCGATCCTCGTCCAGTTGCTCTGGGTCAATTATGTCTGGCCAGAGCTTTTCGGCTGGCCCAACACATTCTTCGCCGCGGCGTGCGTGGCGTTGGCCGTCCAGTCAAGCGGCTACCTCGCCGAGACCTTCCGGGGCGGGATCGAGGCTATTCCACGGGGCCAGCTCGAAGCGGCGTATTCGGTCGGCATGTCGCCGGTATTGGTGTTCGGCCGCGTGGTCCTGCCGCAGGTGCTGTTGAGCACGGCACCGTCGATCGTCAACCAGTTCACCGTGATCGTGAAGTCGTCGACGCTCGTCTCGGTCATCACCGTTCAGGACCTCATGTTCCAGTCGCAGAAGATCGTCAACATCTGGTACGAGCCCATCGAAATCCTGACTGCGACGGCGGCGATCTACATCGCCATCATCTTCGTCGTGTCGGCGGCGGGCAAGCAGCTCGCCGATATGCTCAGGCGCCGGTACGGCATCGCCGCAAGCTGAAGGCAAGTGCGTGATAAGCCGCGTCGGCGCCGCCGGTTGGCAGCGTCATTCGGGGCGCGCATGGGTGAGTTCCGCGCGGTCACCATCTGTTGGTGGCGCGGTGGCGCCGTAGCGCGGTGCGGCGGTGCCGCGGTCGCGCAGTGGTGTGGTGGTGTGGTGGTGTGGCCGGAGTCTGTGGCACGGACCTTCGATAAACGGCGGGCGCGGTCAGTCCTCGTCGACTTCGCTGCCGCGCCGCTCCATCCACTCGCGCCGCGCGCCGGAACGGGCCTTGGCCATCAGCAAGTTGAAGCGCTCGACAGCTGCGTCGCGCTCGTCGTCCGGCAGCATCACGCGCAGCAGGCGGCGAGTATCGGGATTGAGGGTCGTCTCCCACAGTTCCGACGGATCCATCTCGCCGAGACCCTTGAAGCGGCCGACCTTCCACTGCGTGTAACCCTCCTTGCGCAGCCGGTCTTCCCATGACTCGAGTTCCAGGCGGTCCATGGCGTAGAGCTTCTTCGCCTGGCGCTTCTTGCCGGCGCTGTCGACGTCCATACGGTAGAGGGGCGGTTGGGCGATGTATACGTGGCCGCGGTCGATGAGTTGCGGAAAGTGGCGGAAGAAGAGGGTGAGCAGAAGGGTCTGGATATGCTGACCGTCGACGTCAGCATCGGACATGATCGCGACCGTGCCGTAGCGGAGCTTGCCCCAGTCGATGCTGTCATGGCGGGTGTGCGGGGGCACCCCGAGCGCGGTAGTGAGATCGCGGATCTCCTCGTTTTCCATGGCCTGGTGAACGTCCTTCTCCCACACGTTCATGCCTTTGCCGCGTAGCGGCAGGATCGCCTGGGTTTCCTTGTTGCGGGCCATCTTCGCACTGCCGCCGGCACTGTCGCCTTCGACGAGGAAGATCTCGGTTTCGGCGGGGTTGCTGGACTCGCAGTCGGCGAGCTTGCCCGGGAGCATGACTACCGACGACGACCGCTTGCGCTCCACGGTTTTGGCGGCGCGGGTGCGGGCGAGCGCCTGACGGATGGCCAGCTCGGCAATGGTCTTGCCGGCGCCGACATGCTGGTTGAGCCAGATCTCGAGCGGATCGGTCATCTTGCGCTCGACCAGCCGCACCCCTTCGCGGCTCGTCAGGCGATCCTTGGTCTGGCCCGAGAACTGTGGGTCGAGCATGCGCACCGACAGCACGAAGCGCACGTTGCGCGAAACATCGTCGGCCTGCAGCTTGAGTCCCTTCGGCAGCAGGCTGTGGTGGTCGATGAAGCTCGTCACGGCGCCGAACACCGCTGCGCGCATGCCGGACACGTGCGTGCCGCCGAGCGGCGTCGGGATGAGGTTCACGAAGGCTTCGCCGTCGCCTTTCGCGTCCTCGTACCACGATAGTGCCCAGGCCACCCCTTCGCCCTCGGCAAACGTGTCGTCCGCTTCGCCCGCATGGTTCTCGCCAGCGAATATGGGGACGAGCGACGGTTCACCCTTCGCGAGCTCGGTCAGGTAGTCGGCGAGACCGGCGTTATAGCGCCACTGCTGGATTTTCGGCGCAGCGTCCCCGGCGGCGGCTTCGATCGTGAAGGTGACCTCCAGTCCGGGCAGCAACACCGCCTTGCTGCGTAACAGGCGCGCGAGGTCGGTGACGGGAATGGTCGCCGTGTCGAAATACTTGGGATCGGGATAAACCCTCACCGTCGTCCCGGTGCCCGAGGCCTTGCCCTTCACGACTAGCTTCTCGTGGACGTCGCCGTCCTGGAACACGATGCGATGGAGCTTGCCGTCGCGCCGCACCTCGCATTCAAGGCGCCGCGATAAGGCATTGGTGACCGACACGCCGACGCCGTGCAGGCCGCCGGCATACGTATAGGCACCGGCTCCCGTGGTCTTGTCGAATTTGCCGCCGCTGTAGAGGACCGTGAAGATCGCCTGCACGACGGGAATGGCTTCGACCGGATGCGGTCCGACCGGAATGCCGCGACCGTCGTCGGCTACGCTCACCGACTGGTCGGGATGCACGGTCACCGATACGTGGCGGGCGAACCCGGCGATCGCCTCGTCGACGGCGTTGTCGATTGCTTCCTGCACGATGTGCAGCGGATTGTCGGTGCGGGTAAACTGCCCCGGGCGCAGGCGCACGGGCTCGAGGCCCTTGAGCACGCGGATCGAGGATTCGTCGTAGGTCGAGCGCAGGGTTGCCATGGTGATGCGCGAGGCGCGGCTTGGAACGCGGTGATGACGGCGAGGGGAACGGGGATGGGGCCGCGCGGGCGGCGAGTCGGCCATCCATCCAGCGCGTGCACGGCACGGCCGACACTCTACCCGCAACGCGCGGGTGGGTGGCAACTCACCTTAATAGTTGCGCTGCGCTAACATAGTCGCACGGTGGCTGCGTTGGTGCGCTTCGGCAGATCGCGCGTCGGTACGGTACGGTACGGCGCGGCCGGAACGGGGGCGCGACCGCGCAAACGAAAGGAACCATGAGCAAGGCCGACGACCTGCGCAAGAGCGCCCACGCGGACATCGACGACCTCGTGATCGCCAACCACATTCTCTATCGCGAGCGTGTGCTCGATGGCTTCGGCCACGTCAGCGTGCGTCATCCGGACGATCCGGAGCACTTCCTGATGGCGCAGAGCAAGGCCCCGGCGACCGTGTCGCGCGACGACATCCTGGTTTATGGGCTCGACGGCGAGGCGATCGATGCGCCAGGGAAGCGCCTGTATCTCGAGCGCTACATCCACAGTGCCATCTACGCAGCACGCGCCGATGTCATGGCGGTCGTGCACAGCCATTCTCCGGCAGTGATTCCGTTCGGCGTCACCGACGTACCGTTGCGCGCCGTCAATCATGTCTGCGGCTTTCTCGGCACGGGCGTGCCTGTTTTCGAAATCCGGGAGGTTGCCGGCCAGGGTTCGGATCTGCTGATTCGCAGCCAGGCCCTCGGCGCGGCGATGGTGAAAAGCCTGGGTGACGCACCCGTCGTGCTGATGCGCGGTCATGGCAGTACGGCGGTCGGGCCGTCGCTGCACCTCGCTGTCTATCGCGCCGTCTATACGGAGGTCAACGCCCGTTTGCAGGCGGACGCCATGCGCCTGGGCGCGGTCAACTTTCTGACCCCGGAGGAATCCGAGGCGGCAGCTACGACCAATGCCATGCCCAACGTGCTGACCCGCATCTGGGACCTGTGGAAGAGCGAATCCCTTGCCGGCAGTCACGGCCGGTAGCTGGCGCGCCACCAGCCCGACCGGCACCGGTTCCCACGGCCCGTGGACAGGTCCCGCGGCATGTCGCTCGGGACGGGCGCGAACGTTCCCGATCCGGCTAAGGTGTCGCCGGGTCAATGATGCCGGTCAATTATTGCCGGCGGCCTCGAACTTGCGAAGCGCGCTGTCCGGAATCAGGCCTCCACCGTGCGACTGGGTGATCATCAGGATGCGTTTCAGCGACGTCACCGCCTCACTGATGGTCTCGCAGCTTTCGCGAGCTTCGGCCGCTGACAGGACTAACTTGTGGGGCGGATGGTCGCCATGGCAGGCGAGATCGAGCGACAGCGCCGTCAGACGATCGAGCACCTCGCACACTTCCACGGCGGCTTCCTTGGTGGCACTGGCATCCATCGTTGGGCTTCCCTCGGGTTGTTAGGGCGGGCTGGTGCGTTCTCGCGTGTCGTATTGCGGGGTCGCCACCGGCGTGAGAACCTATTGGCGCGCTGCCGTCCCGCAGGTTTTTTAGCCGTCATGCTGCTCATTCGGCGCCACGGTGGCAGGGTCGAATTGTACCGGCTGGATGCACGGGCCGCACGGGTTCGGGCGACCTGCCGGATCAGCGTGGTCGGGGATGCGTGGTACGCGCCGGCTTGGGTTCGGCGTGGTCGGGTGCGTTGCGCGGAAACCGGCGCGCGCGGGGCCCCCGCAATGAGCAGGGCTACATGGAGCAGGAAGGATTTAAAAAGTGAGCGATCTGAAGCGATATCTCGCCGAGGAAACCCTCGAGGATTACGTGGCGGGCCGCGTTTCGCGCCGCCAGGCACTGCGCGTGCTTACGGGCCTCACGGGGGCGGTTCTGGCGGTCTCGGCGCTCGAGGCCGCTGGGGCGCCCGCCCAGCAGGCCGGCCAATCGCCGCCGCCCGACGCTTCGAGTGCTTCCGTACGCGTTGCACCTGATGATCCCGCAATCCTCGCCGCACCCATCCGCTTTGCCGCGGCCGATGGGGAGATTGCCGGTTACCTGGCACGACCGGCCGCGACGGGTGTCCATCCGATCGTCCTCGTCTGTCACGAGAATCGCGGCCTGACCCCGCACATCGAAGACGTGGCCCGGCGACTCGCCAAGGCGGGTTACGTCGGGATGGCGGTCGACCTCCTGTCCCGCGAAGGCGGCACCCGGTCGCTCGACTCCGAGGGCATCCCGGCGCTGCTCGGCAATGCGCCGCCGGATCGGGCGGTGGGCGACTTCACCAGTGCCCTCGGCTACCTGCGCACCCAGCCGTTCGCGCAGGGCGCGCGCGTCGGCATGGTCGGGTTCTGCTACGGCGGTGGCGTGACCTGGCGGGTCGCCGCGGTAACGCCCGAGTTGCGCGCAGCGGTGCCCTTCTACGGATCGCCCGTTGCCGTCGAAGCGATTGCGAAAATCCATGCGGCTGTCCTGGCGGTGTACGCCGGACGGGATCCGCGCCTCAACGCCACGATTCCCGCGACCGAGACCGCCATGCAACACGCTGGCAAGACGTACCGCAAGGTTATCTATGCGGAGGTCGAGCACGGCTTTCACAACGACACGGGTGCGCGGTACGACCCCGCCGCTGCCAAGGCCGCCTGGCAAGAAACGCTCGGTTGGTTCGGGCGCTACCTCGCGGGATAGCGCGGACTTTCAGCGCGGTGCGCGCATGGTCCGTAAGGCTTCGCGTGCCGGCGGTGCCAGCGGTTCGTTGTTGTTGCGTGCCAGGCGGGCCAGAATATTGCGGGCCCGATCGCCGCCGATGATCCCCAGCGCGGCCACGGCGTTGGCGCGGTAGCCCGTCACGAAGCGGCGGACTTGGTCTTCCACGAACGCTTCCCGTGACATACCGCGAAACCGTTGCAGATCGGCGCGACTGACGCCCGTGACCGGTATGTCGTCGAGGCGCATCTGGGCGCGACGGGCGTGCAGGTCCGCGGCGGCGGCGCGCACCGCCCGCATGTCCTGCGCAGAGGGCCCCGAGGCGATGGCCCGCTCGAAGGCCGGCACGAGCTCGGGCCCGAAGCGGCGCAGCGCCGCCGCGAGCTCGGCCTCATCGCCGCCGATACACATGGCCACGACCCAGCGCGAGAACACGGCCTGCGCGTCGGGCGAGAGACCGGTGCGCGGCTGCGCGAGCGCGGCGAGCGCCCCACCGCCGAGGGCGACGGCGAGGATGGCAATGACGACGAAGTGTCGGGCGGGTCGGTACATCAATTGGCCGGATAGTTGCCGTCTGCCCAGATGCGCTTGGCGATCGGTGGGCAGGTGACGGTGAGAGTATCGCGATCGCAGCCGCGGGTCAGCAACCCCGGTCGCAACCCATACACCGCATTGAGCGCGGAGTCGGGGCGGGTGTGGGCACGAAACCCCTGGCCTTCGGTCAGGAATGCTCGTACGTTGCTTGCCGAGTGCATGACGTTGGAGGGATCGAAGGCACGGGTCAGGTCGTCGACGTGCTCGAGCGCGAAGTCGTGGCCGAGCTCGTGGGCGAGCAGGTCCGCGCCGGCCCCGGCGGCAATGGCGACGAAGCGGCCACCGATGTTGCAGGCGTTGCCGCGCGAAGTCGACCCGTCCACCAATCCCACCAGGTAGACGTTGATTCGGCCCGGCCGCGAGCCGACGTCCGCCATGAGGGTGGAGACGTTCACATTCGTGGCGCCGCAGGTGAAGGCATTCCACGTGCCGGCTTTCGGGTTGGCCGTCGCGTCGATCACCTCGAGGGGAAGGCTCACACCCAGCCTCTCGTCGCGGTAGATCTGCGCGGCCGTCGCCCACAGGTTCAGCGCCGTTTGCTGGGTGGCGCTAAACGGCCCGGCGACCACCCAAACGGTAACGGGTGCCGCAAGCTCCGGCTGCAGCGCGACGTCGACCAGCTGATCGCCCGCGTCGGTCGCGAAGCTTGCCGGCTGGATGGTCACGGCGCGCCGCTCGCTGAAGGCGGTTACCTCGCCGTTGCCGCGACGCGGACCGACCACCACGCTCGCAGTCGGCGTCGCATAGCCTTGAGAGCTCGCGGCGGGCACGCTTGCGCCGTCGCTGACCAACGCGCCGTTGGCGGCAGACGTTCCCTGCAGGAACCGCAGGGTGGCAACCCCGCCCGCCGGCGTGCACATGATGGTCGCGCTGGGGCCGTACCCCTCCGCAACGTACGACTTGGTGATCATCTGTGCCTTCACCGCCGTATCGATCGTGTAGCGGTGATTGGAATCGGCGCGCTGGTTCCAGAGCCGAAATACCGCCACCCATCCGGGCGGACAGCCGCCGGTCAAGGTGTCGGGCAAGCCGACATGGAACGCGGCCGGTGTCTCGAGGATGTAGCCGCCGTAGTTGGGGTCGGTGCCGATCTTGGAACTGACGGCCGCGCACTCCGCGGGGGATGCCGAGAAGAAGTGCGAGTCGCCGTGGAGAGGCGGGATGTAGAACCGGCAGACCGGACTGAGGGGACTGAGCGGTGCCGTGCCGCTCAACGGACCCGGAAACACCTTGAACCCAAAGCCGGTGCGGGACCATCCGACAATGCGTCCGCTGTCCAGGGCATCGATGTCCGGCTGCAGGTCGGTGATGAAGTAGTGGTCAAGTCCCAGGTTGTAGTACTCCACCGCGGTCACGGGCCACATGGCCAGGGCCACCGAGGCGCCGGCAAAATTGGTGGCCATCGCGGCGATGGTCGAGCCGGTGCGCGCCATGGCCTCGTTGCCGGCCGTCGGCAATGCACCATAGGTGATCTGGTCAACGCCGGCGTAGTCGAGGGTGCCTCCATTGGTCGCGAGGAATTGCGCCGGCACGGTGTAATCGGGCGTGATGAAGTGGAGATCGGCGAACCCGGGGGTGGCAACCAGCAGCCGCCCGCCGGCGGTGGCGTGGCCTGGCAGGTCCACCGGGAACGTGAACGTCTTGGGAATGCCGTTGTGGGTGCTGGTGAGCGTACGACCGGCGAGAAAGCGCTCGCCGTCGGCGTTCGCGGACTCGCGTAGCACCACGAACTGGACGTTGCCATCGGCACTGGAGTACACCGTCTCGATGCGCCACGTCTGGAACGTCGCATGCGCCAGTCGCGCCTCGAAGGCGGCGGCGATGACGAGAAGCAGAACGGCAAAGCGGCTCATGGCGTGGCGCGGGAGGCGATCCAGGCGGCGACGGCGGCGCAGGCACCAGTATCGCGCGAATGCCGCGGCCGTGCGTTGCCGGGTCGCCGGTGGAAGATGCGGCCGCTCGAAGTTATGGCGATGTGCGAGCAGCTTGCGGACGCGCCACGCGTCGGTGCCTTGACGAAAGGCAGCGGGGGAACTCCTCGCCGGATTGAGGCTCGTAGCCAAGCTCGGCTGCCGGAACGGTCCTGCTGCCATGCCATTCAAGCCCACACGCCATCGGAGTAGCGCCATGGTCAGGATTGCAATCATCATCGGTAGCACGCGCCCCGGTCGCGTCGGCGCTGCGGTCGGCGCGTGGGTCCACGAGATGGCACAACGCCGAACGGACGCCGCATTCGAGCTCGTTGACCTACAGGACTACGCCTTGCCGCTGCTCGACGAGCCGCATCCTCCGGCTCAGGGCAAGTACACGAAAGAGCATACCAAGCGCTGGGCGGCGGCGATCGGCGGCTTCGACGGCTTCGTCTTCGTCACACCCGAGTACAACCATGGAACTTCCGGGGCGCTCAAGAACGCCCTCGATTTCCTCTATAAGGAGTGGAACAACAAGGCGGCTGGTTTCGTGGGCTACGGGAGCGCAGGCGGCACCCGGGCGGTCGAGCAGCTGCGCCTGGTGATGGGCGAGCTGATGGTCGCCGACGTGCGCGGGCAGGTGGCGTTCTCGCTGCGCACGGACTTCGAGAATCGGGTGTTCAAGCCAGCCGAGCACCACGCCAGGAGCCTGGATACCATGCTGAGCCAGGTGATTGCCTGGAGCGAGGCTTTGCGCGGCGTCCGCGCCGAGTAACCTCCCGCCTCGGGAAGGCTCCGAGCGGCGCGCTGCTGCCGACTGGGCAGGACGGTCGGCGACGAGCTGTACGCCATCGTAACGACG
>JBDSND010000019.1:0-14338 GCA_039915505.1 Casimicrobiaceae bacterium | reverse complement strand
CACTGAGCCCGCTTGCCGCAGCGAGCCTGGCAAGCGCGATCGGCCCGCCGATTGCCTAGCTGCGATTAGCGAACCAGCCGTGGCAGGTCGGGCACGGGCATCACCTCCCGGTCCGCTCATCGGCCAGTAAAGGCGTGCATGCGGCCCGGCCGACGATGCCAGGGTCCTTTCTGGCATACTCCGCCCCCTCACCCATCGTTGGGGCGCAGACGCGGCAATGGCATCGCCACAGGGGAACAACGTAGTCGAGCGATTGGGGCGTTACCAGATCCGCGAGCTCGTCGGTGAAGGAGCGATGGCCACGGTGTACAAGGCCTACGATCCCGAGATCAATCGCACCATCGCGGTCAAGCTGCTGAAATCCCAGCTCCGCGAGGACAACGAGTACCACGCCCGCTTCCTGCGGGAGGCGAAGGGCGCGGGGGTCCTCTCGCATCCGAACATCGTCACGGTGTACGACGTCGGCGAGGACCACAACCATCCGTACATCGCGATGGAGCTCGTCGACGGGCCCACCCTCGCCGACTACCTGCGCGAGCGCAAGACCCTCGGCACCGGGGAAATCGTGCAGATCGGCATCGAGCTCACCCGCGCCCTCGACTATGCGCACCGCAAGGGCATCGTCCATCGCGACGTCAAGCCCGGCAACATCATGCTTTCGGGCGACCGACACACGGTCAAGGTCGCCGACTTCGGGATCTGTCGCATCGACGACAGCGACGCCACGCAGCAGACCCAGATCGGCAACGTGCTCGGCACGCCGCACTATATGTCGCCTGAGCAGGTTCTCGGGCAGAAGGTCGATGCGCGCTCCGATCTCTTCTCGGCAGGGGTCGTGCTGTACCAGCTCCTGACGGGGACCCTGCCGTTCGAGGGCGACACCCTGATCAGCGTCGCCTACAAGATCACCAAGGCCGAGGCCGCGCCGATCGACAAAGTCCGTCCGGACCTGCCGCACAGCCTGCGTCGAGTGATCGAGCGGGCCCTGCGGAAACAGCCGGACAAGCGTTTCCAGTCGGGCGAGGAGTTTGCCAAGGCTCTCGAAGGCATCGCTGCGGAGCTTGCCGAGGACGGCAAGAATAAGGATGGTCGCGGGCGGACGATGTCGCTCGGCGTGCGGTGGGCAATCACCATGGCGGCGCTGGTTGCCATTACCATGACCGTGACCGCGTTGGTGCTCTACAAGCAGCAATACGGCGCGATGATGGACCAGGTGAAGGATTACGGCGGCTCGCTGGCCAAGTTCATGGCCTCGCAAAACGCGGTGCCCTTGCTTTCCGAGGACTGGGCGGCCATCGAGGTCTTCGTCCAGGAAACGGCAAGCGGCCAGGACTTCGACAGACTGCTGGTGATTGACCATGACGGCGTAATCCGGGGCAGCAAGGATCCCGCCCAGCTCGGCGCCAAGTTCACGCTGCAGGGCGCGAGCCCGTTGAGTTCGGCCGACCCCAACGTCCAGGTGAACCGGCTGCAACGTACGAACGGCCCCGACGTACTCGACTTCGCCGCACCGATCCTTTTCCAGAACAAGAATATTGGCGTCGTGCACCTGAGCCTCATGGAAGCGCCGCTAACACGCGTTGCCAACCTGATGCTCGTGCTGCTCGCCGCGCTCACCCTGGTCACCACCGCGGCGGTGGCGCTGGGGGCTTATCTCATGGCTCGCCGGTTGTCCGGCGTTGTCCGGGTCATGAAAGCCTCGCTGGTCGAACTCGGCACCGGACATTACGACTATCGCATCGCCGAAACCCGCAACGATGAATTCGGCGACCTCTTCACCACCTTCGACGCCACCGCTGCGGCGCTCGAGGTGCGTCATGACCCCCACGCTGCCAAGCCACTTGAGGCTCCGGCCGCGGCGCCTTGAGCGCACCGTGAGCGTGTTGCGGCACTCGTCGTCGAGGCTACGTGGAGCGCTGCCGGCGCTACTCGTCATACTGACGCTGTTGATCGCGGCAGGCTGTGCGACGCCGCCGCCGGCGGCGCCCGCGCCCGTGCCCTTGCCCTCGCCTGTCGCACCGGTCGCGCGCGCGCCGGCAGCGGAACCGGTGCGGGTCGAGCCCGGCCCGCTCATCGCCCGGGACGACGATTTCGTCATCGTCCGAGTGGGCGATGGCGAGGATCTCGCCGCCCTCGCCAAGCGCTATCTCGGGTCTGCGCAGCAGGCGTGGCGCATTGCGGAGTTCAACGGTGTCGAGCGCGTCCAGCGCGGCCAGACGATCGTCGTGCCCCTGCGCATCGCCAATCCCATCGGTGTGCACGTCAATGGCTTTCAGACCATTCCGATCCTCTGCTACCACCGCTTCGGTCCCAAGACCAGCAAGCTGACGGTCAGCAAGACCGCCTTCGAGGCGCAGATGGATTTTCTCGCGCGGAACGGTTATCACGTGGTACCGCTCGAGCGTGTCCGCGCCTTCCTGGATGCCCACGAGGCACTGCCGGCGCGCACGGTCGCGATCACCATTGATGACGGCTACCGCTCGACGTACGAGATCGCTTTTCCGGTGCTGAAGAAGTTCGGTTTTCCGGCAACGGTGTTCCTGTACAGCGATTTCGTGGGCGCCTCCGACGCGCTCACGTGGGGCCAGATGAAGGAAATGCACGGGTCGGGCCTGGTGGAGATCCAGCCGCATTCGAAGTCCCATGCCAACCTCACCCAGCGCCTCCCCGAGGAAAGCGAGGCCCGCTATCGCGACAGGGTACGCCGCGAGGTCGAAGCGCCGGTGGCGGTGATCAAGGAGCGGCTCGATCTCCAGAGCAATGTATTTGCGTACCCCTATGGCGACGTCAACGACGCCGTGGTGGGCGAGCTCGTCCGCGCCAACGTCCACACTGGCGTGACCGTCACCCCAGGCGGCAACGGCTTCTTCGCTTATCCGTACATGCTGCGGCGGACGATGATCTTCGGCGATCAGGATCTCGACGCGTTCAAGGCCAAGCTCGCCACGTTCGCCCCCCTCCCGAGTCGTTAGTGTCCCCAATCGGGAGGTCGTTGAATGACCGTGCGATGGCTGTGGCGGCACCTAAACACGCCGAAAACGGTATGCAGCGAGGAGTTCGCCGCAGCGAATGTCGAGAACCTTCGCAAGGCGAACGACGTAGCGGCGCGCCGTTTCTTGACGTTCTTGTGCAGCGAACTCTGATTCGGGACGCTAGGATATGAAGTGCCGTGAAGGGGTCGTTTTCCTGGCCGCGACGGTGCTCGGCGGATGCGCCGGGGTCCCGGACCGGCCGACGCCGTCGCCCTCCAACTCAACGGTTACCGAAGGCGCTGCAACGCCCAGCACCGTGCGCGCCGCCCCCGCGCCGCGTTCCGCTACCGCAATCACAGCCGCAGCCGCCGGCACCATCGACGCATGGCGCGCCCGAGCGCAGCAGCACCGTGCCAAGGGCGATCTTGCCAATGCCGCCATCGCGTGGCACGTGCTGACCCTCCTCGATGCGGACGAGCCCGCATATCGGCAGGAGCTCGCCAATACCCAGGCCGCCATTCGCCGGGAGGTCCGAACGGAGCTGGACGCTGGCAAGACTGCCCTGCAGAAGGGCGACGGCGACCGTGCCCTCATGGCGTTCCTGCGCGTGCTCGCGGTCGAGCCGCGCAACACCGAGGCCGCGCGTGCCTTGCGCGACCTTGACAAGCGCAAGCTCGTCCGCAGCCAGGATGATCGCGCGACGCGGGCTCGTGCCGAGGACCCCAAAGCGGGCCTACGCGGCGGCCGCGCGTCACCCGTTGACAGCAGCGCTGCCTACGACCTCGAACAGGGTCTCGCGATGTTCACCGCCGGCGACACGGCCGGCGGCTTGCGCGAGCTCTCGTCCTGGGTCGAACAGAATCCACGCGATCGGGTGGGTCGGCAGCGCGGGGCGGCCGCGGTGTTCAACCGAGGTCAGGAGCTCGAGGCCCAAGGCGCCGGCGAGCAGGCGCTCGCCCTGTACGACGCGGCCATCGCGCTTCGGGGCGAGGCCGCTGCCGGCTGGTCGCCCCGCGCGCAGTCCTTGCGCAAAAAGCTGTCAGGCGACTACTACGATCGCGCGACACGCACCGAACGCACCGACCTCGGCGCGGCGATCACCGCGCTGGAGGCGAGCCTGCGCTTCGACCCGGGAAACAGCCGCGCTGCGACCAAATTGGCGCAGTTGCGGGTCGCGCAGTCCAAGCTGCGCGCGCTCGATCGCAGTCCCCCCAAATAGCCGGTCGCTATTTGCCGAACTTCTCGGTTATACGCTTCTTGAGATCGTTGGCGCGCTCACGCTCCAGGCGTGCCTTTTGGTTGCCGGGATCGAGGTCGAGCACGCTCGTCCAGCGAGCGATCGCCACGTCCAGGTTCTGACGCTGAAAGGCCGACGCGGCTTCCCGTTCGTAGCGCCTGACCAGCGCCAGCTTCACCGCTTCGCGCTGGGCGGCAGCCTCGCGATTGCCAGGATCGCGTCGTGTCGCATCGTTCGCGGCAGCATAGGCGCCCTCGAGATCGCCATTCTTCTGCAGCTGCAGGCTGCGCGCCACGATCGCCTTGGCGTCCGGCGGCGATGCTGGTGGCTCGGGCTCCGGCGTCCGCGCCGTCGGCTCAGGCGCCGCGTCCGGGCGCGCGGGGCGTGCTGCGGCGGCCGGCGGTGCGATCGGCTGCTTGCCGGGAATCTTGATGATCTGCCCCGCCCCAAGCCGGCCGGGATTGGCGATGTCGTTGTACTTCGCGAGAATGTAGAACTTGTAGCGATCTCCGAGGTACTGCTGGGCGAGCTTGGAAAGCGAGTCATCGCGCTGCACGGTGTAGCGGAAGAAAACGCCGCCTAGCTCTTTCTGGGCGTCGGCCTCGATCTGGTCGCGAAGGTTCCTGGCAAGATCATTGGCAGGGTCGAGCGCAAGGGCCTGCTCCACGCTCTGACGGGCCGCGGGTTCGTCACCGTTTTGGAGCTGGTCGATGGCGTCGACCACGTGCTTCTGCGCCAGCGCCTTGGCCTGCGCGGGGCTTATTTCGGGCGCCGGCGCTGGCCGGGGGGCTGCCGCCGGGCTGGAAGCCGGGGCGGGGGCGGGGGCCTTGGCGGCGCCAGGTGCCGGGCCCGTTGTCGCGCTCGGAGCCGCGCTCGGGACGGTGCCAGCGCCCGGAGTTGGCGGCGGAGTCGCGCAACCTGCGACCATGATCGCGACGCCCGCCAGCACACCGATCGCCCGGCCCGCGCGCGACCGTCCCTGACTATTCATGCCCTTCTCCCGGTGGCGCAGCGCGCCGATGCAACCTGCAATGATGCTCGCTAGGGGGCTGGCTGTCACGTCAGCCCGGCCCGGACGTGCCCGCTGTCGCACCAAGGCCGCCCTTTCCGCACCAGACGGTCAACGCCGAATAGTTGTCCTGGTCAGGGCCGCCGCGCGCCACCACCTCGCGCTCCATGGCCTCGAGCCAGGCCTGGGTCGACTCGCTGCCCGCAAGCGTGCTCAGCATCAGGTCGTCCGGCAGGACTCCCCAGAATCCGTCGGTGCACAACAGGAAGACGTCGCCGTCCTGCAACGTCCAGGTTTCCGCTGCGATGGCCGGTGCGAAATTTTCGGCCTGCCCCAGTGCGGCAAAGAGCTGGCTACGATCCGGGGCACTGCGCAGGTCTTCGTCGCGGATGTAGCCGGCGTCAACCATGCGTTGCACCACGCTGTGGTCCTTGGTGCGCACCAGCACCGCGCCGTTGCGAAAGCCGTAGAGTCTGGTGTCGCCCAAGTGGCCCCAGCACGCCTCGCCACGCCCCGTGTCGATGGCGAGCACCGCCGCCGTTGCCCGCATGTTCTCGGTACCGTTGCCCGCGGCCTGGGCCGCGACGATCGCCTCCTGCGCGGCCCGCAGCGCGGCATCGATCGCCGCGCCGCTGCATTCCGGCTTTGCCTGGAATCGACCCAGCGCCACGCGCACTGCCAGCTTCGACGCGATCTCACCGCCACCGTGCCCCCCGGCCCCGTCGCAGAGCAGGCAAAAGCTCGCGGCTTGGGAAGACCAGCAACCGAACGCATCCTCGTTCGGTGGGCGACCACCCGGTTTGGACAGCGCCGAGATCTCGAGCCGCATGGTCAGCTCGGTGGCCGCACGGATTCGCGCACCCGACGCTCGTTCACTTCGTGCTGATAGGCGCGCAGGAACTCGCGGCCGAAGATGGCCTGGAAATCGGCATCGGCGTCGCGCACCACGCTGGTATGCACGGTGGTGTATAGGTCCCACAGGCTCGCCTTCCGCGTGGCCGGCACGAATGCACCGAGAAGCGAAGGTTCTCCCGATCGGGACTCGACTGCACGTGGGTCGAGGCGCTGCAGGATCGAGGCGAGACCAGCTTGCATCCCGGCCATGAACGCCAGCTGATGCGAGCGCAGGCTGTCGTGCGCGTCCGCAACCGCGCGCAGCGGCGGCATGAAACCCGTGCCGCGTGGCACCAGGAGGTGTGCCATCGCAGCCTCCAGCGTCGGTGAGAACTTGAGCGGATTGTTGTCCTGCGCCACGATCACCGTCGCGTCGGCACGGACCTCGCGCTTGGTGAGCGCCCGCGCATGGAGAAGGTCGAGCAGGCCGCGCACCGACTCCCGCAGCATCTCACCCAGCGCCTGCATGAATTCGGGTGTGAGGCCGTCCGGCACGCGTAGTTGGGCTACGCCGACGCCGGCCAGAAGGGCCTCTAGGAGCGCGTCGGCGGTCGGCCCGGCAGGCTGCGCCTGGGAAGGCAAGGCCGCTGATGCAGCGTTCAGCGCGGCATCGTCTGCCAACTTTGCGTCGCCTTCGGACAGTGGTAGCGGCTCGCCGGAATCGGCGCGTGTTGCACTCGCATCCACAGGCGATAGCGCTTCGGGCACGTCCAATGCCGGTGCGGTGCGCGGCGATGCGGTCGGTGCCGCTGCGGGCGCGGCCAATCCGGGTGCCACCACAGCGGGTGCGGTCGGTGCGGGTGCGGTCGGCGCGGGGGCGGTCGGCGCGGGTGCGGTCGGTGCGGGTGCGGTCGGCGCGGGTGCGATCGGTGCGGGTGCGGTCGGCGCGGGTGCGATCGGCGCGGGTGCGATCGGTGCGGGTGCGGTCGGTGCGGGTTCGGTCGGCGCCAGGGTGGTCGGTGTCGGCGTGGTCGTGGCAGGCATCGCCGGCGCAGCTGCGGATCGGTCGGCAGGGGTCGGCACGGCCGCGGTTGCGCCCTCAACAACAACGGCAGGCGCACCAGCCAAGGAGTCGCCCACATCGGATGCGCGCGCCGGCGCGTCGTCGCCCTCGCCACGCGGAGACGGCACGATCACCGTCTGGATCCTATCGACCGGCACCGGGGCGCCGCCCTCCGACCACGACAGCACGGTGCCGATCATGGAGATGTCGGCCGCATGAAGGCTGGTCTCCACCGTGCGCCCGCGTACCAGGGTCGCGTCCGGATCGAACGCTTCGCCCTCGACCCGCATGACATAGCCGGCGATGACGATCTCGTCACCGGCGGCGAGATGCACGGCATGTCCGTTGCCGAGGCGGCGGCCGTTGACGATGACCGGCGTTGCGGTGCCCTGGTCCCGGAGCACGAAACGGTCGCCGTCGGGCTCGATTCGTCCATGGATGCGCGAGATCTGCCGGTCGGGATCGGGCAACAGCAATGTCGACGCCGCGGATCGCCCGATGGTCCCGCCCTCCGCCCCGAACTCGGCGTGCAACGGCTCGGCCAATGCTGCGCCGTTCTGGCGCACGACGGTGATGGTCAGGGACGACGACATGTGGCACACAAGGAAGGAACGGGCCATGCGTGTTGCGGGCGGAGAATGCGGCCTTGAACCAGCGACGTCAAGGCACCTTCCGCCGGACGGTGAGCCGTGGCAACTGTGCGGCCCCGATTCTTACCCGGTTCTTGCCCGGTTCTTTACGCCGGTGTTTACCGGTTCTTACCCCGCTCTAACCCGGGCTAAACCGGCTCCGCTGGATCTTGCCCTCCGGTCTTGCCTGAATCCCCGACCCGCCACGCCGCGCAAACGGATGCGTGACCGAGGCAGGGACGCTACACTCCACCCGCCCCGCCCCTTTGACCCTGCTCCAGGCAGCACTGCACGCGTCCACCACAGCGCCTCGCACCACGGGAACATCGATGTCCGAGCACGCAGTGGATGCACCGCCCCCCTTCTCCCTCGGCGAGGCGCTGCGCGAAATCGCCAATGGCGTCACTTCGGCGTTCGTGCTTCTCGCCCTGATGCTGCCGCTGGGCCTGCTCGCCTTCGGACCGATCAGCGAGACGGCGGCGGTGAACGCAGCGATGCGCGCCGCATTTGCGGCTGCCGTATTCGGCAACGTGACGGCCCTCGTGCTCGGCGCACCCCTGCTGCCCAACGAGATTCCCCGCGCCTCGACGGTGTTCGTATTCGCGGGCTTCATCCTGCGACTCCTCGAGGAGCATGCCACCGCTGCCGAGGTGGTCGCCCTCGCCGCGCTGTGCCTGGTGCTGGCGGGAACCATCCAACTCCTGTTCGGGGTATTGCGCCTCGGCAATCTCGCGCGTTTCGTGCCGTACCCCGTCGTGGCCGGGCTCATGACCGGTCTTGCGGTCAAGCTGATCGTGTACGAGATACCCGACATGATGGGCATGCATGCGGGTGCCGCTCATGGCGTGGCAGGCGATCATGGCTGGATCAACCCTTCGACGTTGCTGCTCGCGGTACTCACCATCGTGGTGGTGGTGTTCGTGCACGCCCGCTGGCCCAAAGCGCCAGCGAAGCTCTTCGGCGTGGTGATGGGTACGGCGCTCGCCGTCGTGCTGGTGCGTGTGCTCGGCGCGGATACCGGCCCGCACGTGCCGGTGCTACCGCACGCCGAGATTCCGTTGCCCGATTCCCTCGCACTGCTGGTCGAGAAAGGCGTCGCGCTGGTCGCGGGACATGCTTCCACGCTCCTCGTTTCCGCGGCCGCCATCGCCGTGGTGGGTTCGCTGGACAGCCTAGTCGCCGCAGTCGGTGAAGCCGACGGGCCGCTGGATACCACGCACCAGCCCAACCGGCTGCTGATGTCGCTCGGCGTAGGTAACATCGTCTCCGGCTGCTTTGGCGGCGTACCGCTCGCCTACTCGTCGCACCATTCCCTGGTTCCGCATCGCGCCGGCTTGCAGAAGCTCCTCGGCAGCGTCGCCACGACGGCGACGCTCATCGGCCTGCTGGTCTACGGCCAGGGGCTGCTACGCCTCATTCCCCTCGCCGTGCTTTCGGGGATCATGGTGGTCCTCGCCTTCGGGCTTATCGACCGCTGGGCGGGCGCCACGTTCCAGCGTGCCCGTCGTCGCCAATACGACGCGGAGCTGTGGCTCAACCTGTTGGTGGTCGCCATTGTCGCGAGCGTCACCGTGATCGATTTCGTAGCGGCGGTGATCACCGGCCTGGTGCTCGCGATGGCGCTCTTCGTAGGCGCCATGAACCGCTCGCTGGTGCGCGCGGTGAGCTCCGGCGTCAATCGGGCCTCGCGGCGGATGTACCCCACTGTGCCGGCGAGCGTGCTGCGGGCCGAGGGCCAGCGCACCCGCATCATGGACCTCGATGGCGCGATCTTCTTCGGCACAGTCGACCGTCTCGCCGCGGAGGTGCTCAAGCACGCTGAAGGCGCCACCTACGTCATTCTCGACCTGCGGCGGGTCACGATGATCGACGCTTCCGGCGCGTTGATGCTCGACCGGCTGTCCCACAGGCTGCGGCAGATGGACGTCCGTTTGCTGCTCGCGCACATCAGTGTCAACAACCCCCTCGGACGGGCATTGCTCGCCGCCGGCGCCTTTACGCAGAAGCATCACCCCGACTGGTTCGCCGACACCGATCGCGCGCTCGAATGGGCCGAGCGGCAGATCCTGGCGGGTGCCCACATCGAGGACACGCACCGCGAGCTACGGCTCTCCGAATTCGCGCTGATGGCGCAACTCACCGAGGTACAGCTCGAGCGCATGAAGCCCTATCTCGACCGGCAGCTCTTTCCGGCGCGTAGCACCCTCTTCAAGGAAGGGGATCCGGCCGACCGGCTCTATCTTCTGGCGCGCGGTGCCGTGACGATCATGGCCGAGGACCCCATCGATCCGCAGCGACGGCGCCGTGTGCTGACGCTGGCCCCGGGGGTGATGTTCGGCGAGACGGCGATGCTCACCAATGGCACATGGACCGGCACGGGTGTGAGCGAAGAGGAATGCCTGACTTACAGCCTGTCGCGCAAGAACCTCGACACGATCCGCAGGATCGATCGCGACCTTGGCGAGCAACTGTTGCTCAACATGCTGGCGCACGTCGCGACCCTGCTCCGACTGACGGCCGGGGTACTGCGCGAGGCGAGCGACGCGGTGGAGTAACTCAGGCGGGGTGATTGCAGCGGCTTCGCGATACGCGCCAGAACGCCGGGCCGCGCGGGCGGCGGGCCGGGGGGTGGCTCAGGTCTTCTGCTGGCCCGCCACGTAAGCGCGGCGAAACTCCTGCTCGAACACCGACCAGAAGTCCTGTTTGGCCTCGATGGAAAAATCCTCGTAGCGTTCCAGCAGCGTGTCCCACAGCCGCGCCTTGCGACTCCCAGGCACGAGTTGCCCAAGAGCGCTGCCCTCGCCGGCCTGCTTCTCCAACTCCGCGGGGGCAAAGCGCGTCAGCAAGCCGCTCACGGCGGCATGGATGGCCTGGGCGAGACCCCGATCGTGGAGCCGCAAGTCGTCGTAGGCATCCTTGACTGCCCGCACGGGGTCGAGCATGTCATTGCGCTGGGGTGCGAGCAGGTGCTCGAGTGCCACATCGGCATCCCACGCCGCCTTCAGCGGATTCACCGCGGCAAAGCCGATGATGGTCATGTCGGCGTGCAGGCTGCTCTTCGCCTCCGCGCGCACCCGCAGGAGCTCGATCGTGCCCTGGGTGGTTTCGCGCAGCAACGCGCCCATCGTCCGCATCAACTCGACCGTGAGTCCGTCCGGCAGATGCAGGTCGGCAACGCCGAGGCCTTGCAGGAACGCGCGCTCCAGGGCGAGTCGATCGATGGGCAGGCCCGTTGCTGTCACCGGTGTTGTCACCGCTGCTGTCACCGGTGTTGGCGCCGGCGGCTGCGCGACGGCGGGTGCGACGCGAGGCCGCTCGGCAGGCTCGGATTCGGTTGAATGGCTCATGCGGTACGAAGGTGGTGCCGTCGCATTCTACGGGAGTGCGTTGCCGGGCTGACAGCCGCTTCCGCGTCCGCGGACTTCGCACTGCACCCAATCGCCGTCCAGAGCTTCTCCCTGAAAGACCCGCGCGTGGGTGGTCGGCGCCGCGGCGGCCGTGAGCGATCAGGGCGTAGCGCCGGTCGCGACGGGCCGCGCGGGATCGGCCGACCATTCGCTCCAGGAGCCCGGGTAGAGCCGCGCGCCGGGCATTCCCGCGACGGTCATTGCGAGCAGGTTGTGGCAGGCCGTCACACCCGATCCGCACTGGTGCACGACCTGGTCGGGTGGTGTGTCGCCGAGCGTATCGGCGAAACCCAGCCGCAACTCATCGGGGCTTCGAAAACGGCCGTCGTCGTGCACGTTGAGCCGAAACGGCCGGTTGCGCGCCCCGGGAATGTGTCCCGCCTTGGCGTCGAGCGGCTCGACATCGCCGCGATAGCGCTCGGCCGCGCGCGCGTCGACGATCCGCCAACGACCGCTGGCAAGGTCACCCGCGAGTTCATCGGCGGTGACGGTTTCGACCAGGGGCGGACGTGGCGGCAAGGTCCGGGGCGTCCGAGGCGAAGGTGGTGTCGTGGAAAGTGCGTAACCGGCTTCACGCCAGGCCCGCAGACCTCCGTCCAGCACGGCGACTTGCGCATGGCCTATCCAGCGTGCGAGCCACCACAGCCGCGCCGCGTACATTGCGTCGGCATCATCGTAGGCCACGAGCATGGTGTGCGGCGCGACGCCAACGCGTGCAAGCCGATCGGCGAAGGCCTCCCGCTCGGGCAAGGGATGGCGACCGCGGAAGCGGCCGTCAGCACTGTGCCGCGGCCCGGAGAGATCACGATCGAGATGCAGGAAGTAAGCCCCCGGCACATGGCCGCCGGTGTAGGCCCGGTCTCCGTAACCCGGGTCGGCGAGGTCGTGGCGAATGTCAACCACCAACCACTGCGGATCCTCGAGGTGCTGCTGCACGGTGGCGACGTCGACTAGGGGGTGGGTTGTCATCGGCATTCCTTGGCCCAACCGAATGAGCGCGCGCCGCTTGCGCCGCATGCCTCATCGACAATGATGCCATGCCGCGGCATGCCGGCTCCAGTCCCGCAGGATCGATCGGCCCACGTTCATACAGTTGGGCTGCCGAGAGACACGGCCGCAACTCCGAGCATCCGCGCTTCCGGTTTGTCCTGAACGCACACGGCCCGCGCTCGCCATCCACACTGTCCCGGCGGCGATCTCCGATACATCAACGTAACCCACATTTATAGTCTCAAGCCATTGATTATATGTATTTTTCTAGTGACCATGGATGCATCATCCCAAGCTAAGTGCCGGTGGCAATTGGGATATTTGACCCTGATAAAGACGTTATGCACACAACCATCCACAGGTTCTGTGGAAAATAGCCTGTGCAAAACTTTACCGCATGCCTGGAGATCCATACCCAGCGCGGCTTACCGGCGAGTGTAGGACTTTCCCTACGACGGACGTCGGACGAAGGGCCCTGGGTACTCCACATGCCAGGGGGTTTTACTTTTGTCCCGGACAGCGCGCGCCTCGCCTGTCGGCAACCCCGGCAAACGGGCCGTCGATGCGTAGCCCGGCAGCGAAAGGATTTCCATGAGCGGCAGCACGACCCACGACTCGAACGCTGTCGCTCGGGAGATTTGCGCGAACGGCATCGTCCAGGTGGGGATCAACCTCGGCAACCCCGTGATCGCGATCCGGCACGCGAACGGGGCGTTGCAAGGCATCGAACTACCATGCTGGATCCATGCGGTTCGCGACGCCGTTCTGGGTAACCGCTTGGCCGCGAACTCGGAAAACAACTCGGCGCCGAAGTCGCTTTCGTGACCTACGACACTGCTGGGAAACTCGCCGAAGCGGTCCGGGCACACGCCCGGGATGTAGCCTTCCTCGCGATCGATCCCGAGCACGCGGTCGACCTCGCCTTCACCGACGCGTACGTGCTCATCGAGGGCACTTGCATGGTTCGCTCCGGCCCGCCGCTGCGGACAGTCGGTGACGTCGATCGAGCCGGGCTCAGGGTGGTGGTGGGCGACAGGACGGCCTACGATCTATTCCTGAACCGTCAGCTGCGCCACGCCACCCTGTGCGGGCGCCGAGCTCGCGTGAGGCGATCGAGCATTTTCTCGCCGAGGATCACGAGGCCGCCACCAACTCGCCACGGTCGAGCGTGAGGTCGAAGAAGAAGTTCAAACCGGTAATGGTCGCGTTGAGTGTGATCGGCGAGGTGCCGCGATCGACCAAGTGCAACTGGAAGCGCCTCAAGTCCTCGACGGTAGCGGTGTCGGGCGAGTGCTCGAGAAAGATGGCCAACGGTCGAACAGCACGGATCTGCGTCTTAGCGCACCGCTTGCGCATGCGCATGTCGTCGAGTATGCGCTGGCGTAACGGCGTGACGGCCTGGGTCGATGGGTCATAGCTCTGCTCCTGTAAAAGAACGAGGCGGATTGCCTGTTCCTCGACATAAACAGATACTCGATCCAAGCTACGCGCCAACGCCGGCCCGGAACTCCCTTACCGCGCGAGCGGCTAGCCCCCCGACCTTATCCCGACGGTCGCTCTTGAACAAGCAGACGTTCAAGGAATCAGATTAATGCGCGACTGCGCCGAGCGGTCTAAAAGCGGCTTTGATGAGCAGCTTTCGGCCACCCGGTGGATCCAATGCGCTATTGGGCCGCGAAGCAATAGAGGAGTCCATTGCCACCTGTGGCGATGAGGTCGGGCTGGGTGCAGCCGCGGGATGTGTGGGCAGCATTCCAGGAATGGGCGAACTCCAGGTAAGCCGCCGCATTCTGGGAACCGGCCACCGGAGGATTGCCCTCGCGATCAACGTGTCCGAGCATGGCGACACCAGCGCCGCTGCTGGTCCAGTTTCCACACGTTAGGTCCATGTTGGCAGGAAACGCACGACCGTCCTTGTCCGAACCGGTCAGGATGTCATGCATGACGGGCGTATCGCCCCGCACCTTTATCGGCTGGCCCTTTTCGTCGAGAGCATTTGCCTTGCTGATCTTGTTATTGTCGCTGTGAAGATCGGCGACGCTGGTTGCGATGACGGCACCCTTGGCGTTGTGCCATGGACCATTTCCGATGCGGTCACGCGCATGTACCGGATTCGCACCGCCGCGCGCATTTGTGCTCAGATAGGCCCGCCACGTCTTGTTGCCCGCGCTGACAGCCTGCGCCAGGGACTGGCAAT
>JBDSND010000011.1:0-8771 GCA_039915505.1 Casimicrobiaceae bacterium | reverse complement strand
TTCGCGGCGGGCGCCCTCGTCGCGATCGTGCTCGCCGGCACCGCGCTCGCCACCCTGGGCGCTCCGGCGGAAACCCGCGTGCTGCCGCTGGGCCTGCCCGACCTCCCCTTCCACCTCCGCTTCGATGCCCTGTCGGCATTCTTCCTGGCCCTGCTCGGCCTGGCCGGTGCCGCGATCTCGGTCTTCTCCGCAGGCTACTTCAGGGTGAGCACGCTCGCAGCACCCGGTGCGCTGTGCTTCCAGTACCACGCTTTCCTCGCGGCGATGGCTCTCGTGCTCGTGGCCGACGATGCCTACGTCTTCATGGTGGCGTGGGAAACCATGGCGCTGGCCTCGTACTTCCTGGTGGCGACGGAACACCGCGCGCCGGAGATCCGCCGGGCCGCATTCCTGTACCTGGTGATCGCCCACGTCGGCGCGTTGGCGATCCTGCTCTGCTTCGGTGCGCTGCATGGCGGTGACGGCGAATACACGTTCGCCGCCATGCGGACCGTCACCCGCACGGGACCATGGTCCACCGCCGCGTTCCTGCTGGCGCTCCTCGGCTTCGGCGCCAAGGCCGGGCTCCTGCCCCTGCACGTCTGGCTCCCCGAAGCGCATCCGGCAGCGCCGTCCCCGGTGTCAGCGCTGCTCAGCGGGGTGATGCTCAAGACCGCCATCTATGGCCTGCTGCGTGTCACCTTCGACCTCCTCGGTGCGCCGGTATGGTGGTGGGGCACGGTCGCACTGGCGCTCGGGCTAGCCACGGCACTCTACGGCGTGATCTTCGCATGCGTGCAAACCGACATGAAGCGTCTCCTCGCGTATTCATCGATCGAGAACATCGGCATCCTGGTAGCGGGCATCGGCCTCGCCATCCTGTTCAAGGCATACGGCAAGAACCTGCTCGCGGCACTGGCGATGACGGCCGTGCTGTACCACGCCCTCAACCACGCCTTTTTCAAGAGCTTGCTGTTCCTTGCAACCGGATCGGTGCTGCATGCCACCCGCGAACGCAGCCTCGGCAGGCTGGGCGGCCTGATCCATCGCATGCCATGGGTCGCGTGGCTCGCCCTGGTCGGTGCCCTCGCCGTTGCGGGAATGCCGCCGCTCAACGGCTTCGTTTCCGAGTGGTTGCTGCTCCAGGCATTCCTGTTCACCCCCCAGCTGCCGCAGTCGTTTGCGAACATGCTGGTGCCGGTCGCGGCCGCGTCACTGGTCCTGACCGCAGCCCTGGGGGGTTACGTCATGGTCAAGTTCTACGGCGTCATCTTTCTCGGCCAGCCGCGGGAGCCAACCCTCGCAACCGCCCGCGATGCCGGCGTGCTCGAGCGCGTCGGTCTCGCCTACCTCGCGCTGGGTTGCGTAATCCTGGGCCTCTTCCCGGTGACCGTCATCGGCATCCTCGATCACGTCAATCGCCTGCTGGTCGGGGTGCCAGCGCTGCGCGAGGGTGCCGGCAGCTGGTTGTTACTCGCCCCGGTCGACGCCGACCGTGCGAGCTACAGTCCGCTAGTCGTGCTGCTGGTCATCGCAGCGGTCGTCCTGCTCACGCTGCTGCTGGTGCACCGGATCTGCCACGCCAGGACGCGGCGCGCGCCGGCGTGGGATTGCGGCTCACCGGTCCGCACCGCCCGCATGCAGGACACCGCGGAAGGCTTCGGCCAGCCGATCCGGCAGGTGTTCGAGCCGTTCTTCCGGATCGAGCGACATCTGCCATCGCCGTTCGATCGCGCACCGCGCTACGCGGTCCACGTCGCCGATCACTTCTGGCACCGGCTCTATCTCCCCGTTGCCCGCGGCGCGGACGCAATGGCCCGCGTGGTGGCACGCATCCAGCAGGGCCGCATCGCCGTGTACCTGGTCTACAGCTTCGTGACCCTGCTCGCGCTGCTGTTCTTCGTGCGATGAGTCTCGGCGGATTCCTCTCCCAGCTCCTACAGGTCGCGATCGCCCTGGCGCTCGCGCCATTGCTGGTCGGCTGGGTCGCCCAGTGCCGCGCCTGGCTGCAGAATCGCTCGGCGCCCTCGCTCCTGCTGCCGTACCGCACCCTGCAGAAGCTGTTCCTGAAGGATGCGGTGTTGGCCGAGCACGCCTCGCTGCTCTTCCGGGCAAGTCCCTATGTCGTGTTCGGTGCGCAATGCTGCGCGGCGGCGATCGTGCCGTCGCTCGCGACCAATCTGCCGTTCGCGACCGCGGCCGACACCATCGCCCTGGTCGGACTCTTCGCCCTGGCACGGGTATTCATGGCCCTGGCCGCGATGGACGTGGGCACCGCGTTCGGGTCGCTCGGCGCGCGTCGGGAGATGTTCGTCGGCTTCCTGGCCGAACCGGCGCTGCTGATGGTGCTGTTCACCGCCTCGCTGCTCTCCGGTTCGACCTCGCTACCCACCATCGTGGATACACTCGCACGCCGCGAATTCGCGATCTATCCAAGCCTTGCCCTGGCGGGTATCGCCTTCACGATGGTCTCGCTCGCCGAGAATGCGCGCATCCCGGTGGACAATCCGGCGACGCATCTCGAGCTCACCATGATCCACGAGGCCATGTTGCTGGAGTATTCGGCGCGGCATCTCGCGCTGATGGAGTGGGCCGCGGCCTTGAAGCTGTTCAATTACTCGTGCATTGGCCTCGCGATCTTCGTGCCGTTCGGCATCGCGTCGGGCGGCCACTGGCAAGCGGTGCTCGGCGCGGCACCGGTGCTCGTCGCCAAGCTCGGGGCCGGGGGCTTCGCCCTGGCGCTGATCGAGACCGTCTCGGCAAAGATGCGCATCTTCCGAGCCCCGGAGTTCCTGGGCACCGCGTTCTTGTTTGCGGTGCTCGCGATGCTCGTCAACCTGCTGCTAGGCGCATGACGACCCTGCCGCTGTATGCCCAGATCATCAACCTCCTTGCGGCGGTGCTCCTGCTGCTCGCCTTCGCGATGCTGGCGCAGCGGCGGGTGCCGACCCTCATCAACCTGTTCGCGCTGCAGGGACTGTCGCTCGCCATCTCGACAGGGGTCGTCGCCTGGGGCACTCATCAGCCCCACCTCTACTGGTCCGCCGGGCTCACCCTCGCGCTCAAGGTTGTGGTGCTGCCGGTCCTGCTCTATCGGCTGATCCGGCGCCTCGACGTCCGCTGGGAGGTCGAGAGCCTGATCAACATCCCCACCACCATGCTGATCGGGATCGTGCTGGTGGTGTTCTCGTTCAATCTCGCCGCGCCCATCGCGCAGCTCGCCAGCACCGTCACCCGCGCGACCCTGGGCATCGCCATCGGATCGGTGATGATCGCGTTCCTGATGATGATCACGCGCCGGAAGGCCATTCCCCAGGTCATCGGCTTCCTGTCGATGGAGAATGGGCTGCTGTTCGCGGCCACCAGCGCAACGTACGGCATGCCCATGGTGGTAGAGCTCGGGATCGCGCTCGACGTGCTGGTCGGGATGCTCATCCTTGGAGTCTTCTTCTTCCAGATCCGGGAGCAATTCGACAGCCTCGACCTGAAGCATCTCGAGCAGCTGAAGGACGGGGAATAACGGCATGATCGAGCTGGTCGCCGTGCTCCTGCTCCCCGTTCTGGGTGCGCTCATGCTCGGCGCGGTGGGGGCGCGCGACGAGGCTCCGGGCATCAACGTCCTGGTCAGCGGCCTCACGTTCGCAGCGGCAGCGGCGCTGACAATCCGGGTGATCGCCGATGGCCCCCTGCTGGTGCTCGATCGCCAGTTCTTCGTCGATCCCTTCAACGTGTTCCTGGTGGCCCTGACCGCGCTGGTCGGTTTCACGACGTCGATCTTCTCCCGGCCGTACATGCGCATCGAGGCGGCCCGCGGCCGGCTGACCCCGGCGCGGCTGCGCCTCTATCACGCCATGTTCCAGCTCTTCATCTTCACCATGTTGCTGGCGCTGCTCACCAACAACCTCGGGATCCTGTGGGTAGCCATGGAGGCGGCGACCCTGACCACGGTGCTGCTGGTGTCGCTCTACCGCACCGCGGCGAGCCTCGAGGCAGCGTGGAAATACTTCATCCTTTGCGGCGTCGGCCTCGCCCAGGCGCTGTTCGGGACCATCCTGCTGTACTTCGCCGCCGAGCGGGTGCTCGGTGCCGGCGGCGGCGCGCTGCTCTGGACGGAACTCAATGCCGTCAAGGGCGAGCTCGAGCCCACCGTGCTCTCCCTTGCCTTCGTCTTCCTGCTGGTGGGCTACGGTACCAAGGCGGGGCTCGTGCCGTTGCACAACTGGCTGCCCGACGCCCATGCGGAAGGACCGACCCCGGTGTCGGCGGTGCTGTCTGGGCTGCTGCTCAATGTCGCGCTCTATGCCGTGGTGCGCAGCAAGGTGCTCGTGGAAGGGGCG
The DNA here is from genome assembly GCA_039915505.1 of Casimicrobiaceae bacterium. GTDB lineage: Bacteria > Pseudomonadota > Gammaproteobacteria > Burkholderiales > Casimicrobiaceae > CAIWHR01. The sequence continues at coordinate 4,455 of JBDSND010000011.1, read as the reverse complement.
GTACACACTGCCTTTGCCCGCGAGCTCATGATGGGCTTCGGGCTCCTATCCGTGGTCGTCGCCGCGTTCCTGCTTTCCCGGCAAAAGGACTTGAAGCGGCTGTTCGCCTACTCGTCGATCGAGCACATCGGCATCATCACCTTTGCCTTCGGGATGGGCGGGCCCGTCGCCAACTTCGCGGCGCTGCTGCACATGACGGTCCACTCGCTCACCAAGTCGGCGATCTTCTTCGCCGTAGGCCATGCGACCCAGAAGGCCGGAACCCAGTCGATCGATGGCATTCGCGGGCTGATCGTGATGAGTCCGATGATGGGCTGGGGTCTCATGCTCGGTGCGCTCGCGATCCTCGGCATCCCGCCATTCGGCGTGTTCGCCAGCGAGTTCCTGATCCTGACCACGGCGATGCGGGAACAGCCGTGGGCGACACCGTTCCTGCTCGCGGCGCTGACGGTGGCGTTCGCGGCCGTGCTCCTGCGGGTGCAGCCGATGGTGTTCGGCGACACGAACGCGGCGCGCCTACCGCACCGCCCCGCGATGGTTCCCGTGTATGTCCACCTGGCGCTGGTGCTGATGCTCGGCCTGTGGATCCCGTCCTACCTCGCCGATTGGTACCGGCAGGCGGCACGCCTCATCGGCTAACGACGTGGATCTGTCCGCCCTCGGCCTCACCCCCGCGCTGCTGCCCGCATTGGTGCCGGGGCGACGCTATCCAGTCGATGCCATGCAGCTCCTCACCGCCTGCCGCGTGGCCTGGGAACAAGGCGGGCAGCTCGTCGCGCTTTGGGCGAGCGACGATCGCGATCGCGAGCAGGGCCTGACGGTACGTGTCATGTTGCGCGATCGCGACGGGCTCACCTTGCTCGAACATCGGGCGATGACGATCGATGCCCAGTATCCCGATCTTGGCTCGATCTTCCCAGCAGCGCAGCGCATGCAGCGTGCCGCGTTCGATCTCGTCGGCGCGCAGGCAGAAAGCGATGACCAGCGTCCCTGGCTGCGCCACGCCGGCTGGTCGGCCGACGCCTTTCCGCTGCGCCGGGACTTCGCCGAACGGCAACACCTTTCGGGCGTCGAGGACTACGCCTTCGTGCGCGTGCAGGGCGATGGCGTGCACGAGGTTCCCGTCGGTCCGGTGCACGCCGGCATCATCGAGCCCGGCCATTTTCGCTTCCAGGTGGTGGGCGAGAAGGTGCTCCGGCTCGAAGCGCGGCTGGGCTACGTGCACAAGGGCATCGAGAAGCGGTTCAACGGGATGACCCTTGCCGACGGGCACCGCCTTGCAGGCCGGGTGTCCGGCGACAGCACCGCCGCCTACGCGTGGGCCTACGCGCACGCCGTCGAGACGCTGTGCAACGCCGCGGCGCCTGCCCGCGCCACGTCACTGCGGGCGCTCTTGGTCGAGCGCGAACGCATTGCCAATCACCTCGGCGATCTCGGTGCGCTCGGCAACGATGCGGGACTCGCCTTCGGACTCGCCCAGTTTTCCCGGCTGCGCGAGGACCTGGCGCGGCGCAATGCGCACGTGTTCGGCCATCGCCTGCTGATGGACGCCATCGTTCCTGGCGGTGTCGCGACCGATGTCACCGCCGCCGATGTCGAGGCGATGCGCGCCGATGCCGCGCAGTTATCGCGCGAGGTGCGGCGCCTGCGGGCAATCTACGACAACCACGCCGGCCTGCAGGATCGCTTCCGGGCGTGCGGCATCGTCAGCGCGGGTCTGGCCACGACCCTCGGGATCTCCGGGATGGCGGCGCGGGCAAGCGGCTCAAACGCGGATCTACGTGCCCAGTTTCCCGTCGCGCCCTACGATGCGCTCGACGTCAAGGTCGCGATCCGGTCCGAGGGGGACGTCGCGGCACGCGTGGCGCTGCGCTTCGACGAGATCGACGAGTCGCTGCGGCTCGTGGTCGCCATCCTGGACGCATTGCCCGAGGGAGCGATCCTCGCGCCCGTCCCGAATGCGACCGCATACCGAGCCGGTTACGGCTGGATCGAAGGCTGGCGAGGCCCCGTGCTGGTGGCGCTCGAGAGCGGCCCCGGCAATACCATCCGCCGCTGCCACGTGCATGATCCTTCGTGGGAGAACTGGCCGGTGCTCGAGCACGCCGTGATCGACAACATCGTTCCCGATTTCCCGCTCATCAACAAGTCGTTCAATCTTTCCTACAGCGGCCACGATCTCTAACCACGGATGGGATTGCGCCAACCCGGTCCAGGGCGTCCATCTCACCCATCATCAGGCCTTCGCCCATGCTTCGCATCCTCCACCAGATCGCCAGGACCGGCCGCAAGACCGAGCCGACCCCCGCGACCGTAGCGGACCATGCAACTCTCGCGCGGCTGCAGCAGGACATCCTGCGCACCCTCGGCCGTGCGCTCGCCATTCGCCACGTCGACGCCGGATCGTGCAACGGTTGCGAGCTCGAGATCCACGCCCTCAATAATCCGTACTACAACCTCGAGGGGCTGGGCATCCGCTTCGTCGCGAGCCCGCGGCATGCGGACCTGCTGCTGGTGACGGGTCCGGTCACTGCCAACATGGCGATCGCGCTGCGGCGCACCTACGACGCGACGCCCGAGCCGAAGCTTGTGGTCGCCGCGGGCGGCTGCGCCTGCAACGGCGGAATCTTTGGCGAGAGCTACGCGAGTCTCGGCCGCGTGGCCAACGTGATCCCGGTGGATGCCGAGATCGAGGGCTGCCCGCCGACCCCGACCGCGTTGCTCGCGGGCATCCTCGCCGCCGTCGGCAGGCTTGCCCGCCGGTAGACCTTCCTCCCTGTCGCCCGGGCTCGGCGCGCCATGCAGTCCGCCGCAGGCATGCCCGGTGGCAGTGGGCCTAGGTCAGCCCAGCAGGTCTCCCGACACCTTGCGGCCGCGCGAGCCTCGTGGCGGGGTCGGCTCCGGTTGTCGCACACGCTTAGGCGCATGCGCCGCAAGCACGGGCTTCAGGTACTTGCCGGTGTGGCTCGCGTCGACTTTCACGACTTCCTCGGGCGGCCCTTCGGCGATGATCCGGCCGCCACCGGCCCCGCCTTCCGGCCCGAGGTCGACGATCCAGTCCGCGGTCTTGATGACGTCGAGGTTGTGCTCGATCACGACCACGGTATTGCCATGGTCGCGCAGCCGGTGCAGCACGGTCAGCAGCAACTCGATGTCGTGGAAATGCAGGCCGGTCGTGGGCTCGTCGAGGATGTAAAGGGTACGCCCGGTGTCGCGCTTGGAAAGCTCGAGCGCGAGCTTCACCCGTTGCGCCTCGCCACCGGATAGCGTCGTGGCCGATTGGCCGAGGGTGATGTAGCCAAGGCCCACGTCGAGCAGGGTCTGCAGCTTGCGGGCGACGGCCGGCACCGGTTCGAAGAAAGCATGCGCCTGCTCCACGGTCATCGCCAGCACCTCGTGAATATTCCTGCCCTTGTACGCGATCTCAAGGGTCTCGCGGTTATAGCGCTGCCCGTGGCACACGTCGCAGGACACGTACACGTCTGGCAGGAAATGCATCTCGACCTTGATGAGGCCGTCCCCCTGGCACGCCTCGCAGCGGCCGCCCTTGACGTTGAACGAAAAGCGCCCCGGCCCATAGCCGCGCTCGCGCGCCTCCTTGACCTGGGCGAAGAGCTCGCGGATCGGAGTGAACAGTCCGGTGTACGTGGCGGGATTCGAGCGCGGCGTGCGGCCGATCGGGCTCTGGTCGACGCTGATGACCTTGTCGAAGTACTCCAGGCCGTCGATCTCGTCGAACGTGGCGGGCTCGGTGGAGCTGCCGTAGAGATGCCGCGCGACGGCGTGATACAGCGTATCGTTAATGAGAGTCGACTTGCCCGAGCCCGATACGCCGGTCACGCAGACGAAGAGCCCGACCGGCAGGCGCAGGGTCACGCCCTGCAGGTTGTTGCCCATGGCGCCGGTGATCTCCAGCTGGCGTGCCGGATCGGCGCGATGCCGGCGCACGGCCATCGGGATCTGCCGCCGCCCCGCGAGGTACTGCCCGGTCAGCGAGTGCGGTGCGTGGCGGATCTCGTCGGGCGTGCCCTGGGCGACCACCTGGCCGCCGTGCTCGCCGGCGCCGGGACCCATGTCGACCACGTAGTCGGCGCTGAGGATGGCGTCCTGGTCGTGCTCGACCACGATTACGCTATTGCCGAGGTCGCGCAGGTGCTTCAAGGTCGTGAGCAAACGATCGTTGTCGCGCTGGTGTAGCCCGATCGAGGGCTCGTCGAGCACGTACATGACGCCGGTCAAGCCGGAGCCGATCTGGCTCGCGAGGCGGATGCGCTGCGCCTCGCCGCCCGACAGCGTTTCCGCGGAGCGATCGAGCGACAGATAGTCGAGACCGACGTTGTTGAGGAAGGAGAGCCGGCTCACGATCTCCTTCACGATCTTGTCGGCGATGGCCTGCTTCTGGCCATCGAGCTGCACGGTACTGAAGAACTCGATCGCCTGCTTCAACGGCCAGCC
>JBDSND010000110.1:0-2637 GCA_039915505.1 Casimicrobiaceae bacterium | reverse complement strand
GCACCCACGGCTCACCCGGGCGCTCGCCGCGGCAGGAGTCGGAATCGAGGTGATGGATACCGCCGCCGCGTGCCGGACGTACAACATCCTCGCCGCCGAGGGTCGACGGGTCACCGCCGCCCTGCTGCTCGACAGTTAGCCGCCGGGTTGCCTGACTAGGGGTGCAGGGCGGAAACGAGCGAGCCCAGTTGCTCGCGCGACTGGGCGATGAGATCGGCAAGCTGCGGCATGTCGAGCTCGACGGGGGCAACCTCGGGATCGCGCACCGGGTTGGTCTCGTCCGCCGCGAGATTGGCGAGTCGCACCACGTCGGCTACGGTCCGCGGCGGCATGCGCGGCACCGCTGTTTCGTGCTCCCCCACCGCCTCCATCACCGTCGTCGGCAGGCTGAACGCATGCAGCACCGCCTGGCCGATGCTGGGGTGCCAGTCGCGCAGGATGCCGTCGAGCAGCGGATCGTGTCCTTGCAGCTCGGGGTAGCGCGGCGCGACCGACAGCAGATAGAAATAGCCCACGTCGTGGACGAGGCCCGCGAACAGCGCCTCGTCGGGCGCAATGCGGGTGAGCTTCCTTGCAATGACGTAGGAAAGCGACGCAACCTGCACGCTGTGCCGCCAGGCCGCCTCGAGGCGGGGGCGGTACTGCTGGAGCTCGCGGTCGGCGCGCAACTGCTCGAAAGCCACCGCCACGGCGACCGAGCGCACCGTGGCATGCCCGACCCGGACGACCGCGGTGCGCACGTCGGCAACGATCTTGCCCCCGGCGTTGACCGCTGCCGAGTTGGCCAGGCGGACGAGCTTGGCGGCCAGCAGCGGCTCGCGGGAAATGACGGTCGCGAGCTTGTCGGCATTGACATTGGGATCGTCGAGCGCCGCCCTTACCTGGACCGTCGCCGCAGCAAAGGTCGGAAAGCTCACCTCGCGCTCGGCAAGGTCCTTCGCGATGTCCTGCAGGAAACGGAAGGAGGCGTCGTTAATGGCTTCCACGGGGATCAGCATGACGGGCGGGTCGGCCGCACGCCGGCGATTGTGCGTCCTCGCGGTGGTTTTATCAATCGCACCAGCGTGAACGGCAAGGAGCGCTGGCTATGGACGTGGCGCTATTCGCCAATCTGCAACAACGCACCGTGCCTGCGCGCATGGCGCACCGCCAGCGCGAAGATAGCGATTCCCACGACGAGATAGACGGCGTCGAGCGCCACTGCCGACCAGAAATGCGACCACGCGAAGGTGCCCTGCAACAGCACCGCCCGCATGCCCTCGAAGACGTGCGCCGAGGGCAAGGCGTAGGCCACCGTCTGCAGCCATGGCGGGAGCACCGCGATCGGATAGTAGACACCCGAGACCGGCGCGATCAGGAAGATCGCGGCCCAGGCGAGCTCCTCGGCGCCGAGTCCCCAGCGCATGATCATCGCCGAAACGGCGAGGCCGATCGCCCAGCCGAAAACGAGGAGCTGGGCGAAGAACGCCACGAGTGGCAGGCCGAGGGAGAAGATCGAATAGCGGAACAGCAGCCATGCAAAGAAACACGCTCCGCCCACGCCGATGAGGGTGCGCAGCACGCTCATCACCAGCTGGCCGGTGACGAACTCGGTCAGTGTCAGCGGACTCACGAACAGGTTGCCGAGATTGCGCGAGTACAGCTCCTCGACATAGGTCAGCGACACGCCGAGCTGGCCGCGAAAGAGCACGTCCCACAAGAGCACCGCGCCGATGAAGAATCCCGGCGCGCTTTGCAGGAAGCTCGTCGTCGGCGCGAGATAGACCGTCAGGAACGCCCACAGCACCATGGTCACCGTGGGGTAGTACATCATCGAGACCAGCCGAGGCCACGACTTCAGGATGAGGTAGGCGTGGCGGCGGACCAGTCCCACCACACGCCGCGCCGATGCGGTCAGGCCCGTGTCCTGGGCGAATTGGTCACTGGCTCGGGTCGTCGCCGGTGTCCCGACGACGCTCACACCCTGATCTCCTGCTCCGCGCCGCCCCCGGGCAGCGGCTCCGCGGCACTACGGCCGCGCGCGACATCGAGGAATACGTCCTCCATGGTGGCACGGCCATAGCGCGCGAGCAGCGCCTGCGGCGCCCCCTGGTCGACGACCAGTCCGGCCCGCAGCATGATCACGTCGTCGCACAGTCGCTCCACCTCGCCCATGTGGTGCGAGGCCAAGAGCATCGTGCAACCGGTGCGCTTCTGGTACTGCTCGAGATAGCTACGCATGCGATCGCCGATGTCCGGGTCGAGGGAGGCGGTCGGCTCGTCCAGTAGTAGCACGTCAGGCATGTTGAGCACCGACTTGGCGAGCGACACGCGCGTGCGCTGTCCCGCCGAGAGCTCGCCGTACGGACGATCAAGCAAGGCGACCAGATCGAAGTCGGCAGCAACGGCGTCGATGCGCGCCCGCGGCCGGCGGATGCCGTAGAGGTCAGCGAACACCCGCAGGTTCTCGCGTACCGTGAGGCGCTTCGGCAGGTCCACGTACGGCGAGGTGAAGTTCATGCGCGGCAGGACGCGGTGCCGGTGCCGGCGCATGTCCTCGCCTAGCACCGTGATCTCGCCGCCGGTCGGCGTGAGGATGCCGAGCAGCATCGACAGCGTCGTCGTCTTGCCGGCACCGTTGCCGCCGAGAAGCGCGGT
>JBDSND010000103.1:0-46933 GCA_039915505.1 Casimicrobiaceae bacterium | reverse complement strand
TACGTGTTCCTCGCTTTCGACGCCGATTCCTTTTACATCACCGGCATCGTGCTGCAGGCCAGGGGCGGCGAGACCACGGGCCGATAATGGGCGTCCCGCACGCGCCACGTACCTGAGGGAGTCGCGCTGGGGCCGGACGTGCTCGCGGCGCGTCGGGGCGCTCGAGGAAGGCTCAGCCGACGTGCTGGCGCAGGAATTCCAGCGTTCGGGTGCGCGCGAGCTTGGCCGCGGCCGCGTCGTGAGACCCACGTTGGTCGCAGTTGAACCCGTGGCCGGCGTCGTAGAGGAACACCTGCGCCTGCGCATGCGCAGCGCCGAGCTTCTCGACGGCCGGAACGGGAATATGGTCGTCCTTGCGTCCGAAGTGGGCCATCACCGGACATTTCGGACGCTCGCCGATCGCATCCGTCATGCCGCCGCCGTAGTAAGGCACTGCGCACGCAAAGCCATCGAGCCGGGACGCGGCCATCCAGGTGACATAACCGCCCCAACAAAATCCCAGGATGCCGACCTTGCCAGCATCGCCCAAGGCATCGCGTGTGGCGGCGACGTCGCGTAACGCGTCGTCGATGGCGACCGCGGCCTTCAACTCGCGGCCGCGCGCGATGTCGGATCCCTGATACCCGAGCTCCACACCGCGTTCCGCCCGGTCGAACAATGCCGGCGCGATGACGCGATAACCATCGGCGGCATAGCCGTCGCACACGTTGCGGATGTGGCTGTTCACCCCGAAGATCTCCTGCACGACCACCAAACCACCGCGTGGCTTGTCTTGCGGCTCGGCACGGTAGGCGGAAAAGCGAAAGCCGTCGCCCGCGGTGAGTTCGATCGTCTGGCCCATGGATCCTCCTGAAGCGTGGATGACGGCTGCGCCGCGTTCGACCATCGACTGCATGCACGGCGGCGCGCAAACAACTACGGACCGCCATGCTACTCCTACGCCGCTGGCACCATCGGCGGCTCGACACCAGGCAACGATGCCGCCGGCGGCGCGGCAAGTTGCCGGTCCATGAGGGACTGCGCCTCGTCGTCCGACAGCGTCGCAGCACCCGGGTCTTAGGCGGCGGCCGGGCCGCGCCAGAGCACACCGGGAAACTCGATCACGTTACCGGTCGAGGCGGCACCTCCACCGCGCCGGATAGCGATGCGCCACGGCGTCTGCGCATAGGTGCGCGGCACCGCGTCGCTGCGCTGATGGCGACGCTGACGTACAGTGCAATGAGTATCTGGGCGAGCTCGTTGGCTTCGCGCGACTAGACCTGCACAACATCGCAGCGGCAAATGGCATGAACAGCAGCCGCGACAGGGGCAGCACCAGCTACGCCGCGGCACCGACGAGCTACGCCAGCAGTCACCCGACGCCGGTCGCTGAGCTCGGCATTTGCGGCGACCGCTCAAGCATAGCGCTTTAGCGATGTCGGCTCGAATGCCGACTTCTCGGTGATAATCGCCTCACGTTAACCGATCTGCGGACCCCCAAGAAGGGTGGTCACGTCCGACCAACAGGGAGTGTCCATGGAAATGAATCTCGAACGGGTCGAAAAGCTGGTGCGCGAGCTCCTGGTGGAGATCGGCGAGGATCCCCACCGCGAAGGACTCCTCAAGACACCGGAGCGCGTCGCCCGCGCCTTCGCGTTCCTGACATCGGGCTACCGTACCGACCCGCGGGTGGTGATCAACGATGCCATCTTCACCCAGGAGACCAACAGCATGGTCATCGTGAAGAACATCGAGGTTTACAGCATGTGCGAACACCACATGCTGCCGTTCTTCGGTCGCTGCCACATCGGCTATATCCCCGCCGGCAAGGTGTTCGGCCTCTCCAAGCTCGCCCGGCTGGTCGACGTTTACGCGCGCCGGCTGCAACTGCAGGAGCGTCTCACCGAGCAGATCTCCAGCGTCGTCATGAACGAAATCGGCGCCCGCGGGGTGGGGGTGATGATCGAGGCCCGGCACTTGTGCATGATGATGCGCGGCGTCGAGAAGCAGAACTCGGTGATGATCACGTCGTCGGTGTTGGGCACGTTCCGCGATTGCCAGGCGACCCGCGAGGAGTTCCTGGCACTGATCGGGCAGCGCATGACCTGACGCACCCCAGCCAACAGGTTCATTCCGGCCCTCGCCGAGTCTTCCGGTGCTGTTTCGTCAAGCGGGAGGACACGCCGCGCGAAGCGGGGATGCATCTCGCTGCCCGCGTTCGTCTGGGATGAGAGAGGGTCGGGTCTACATCGGACTCCGGCGGGGGGAACTTTCATGCAAGAACGCGCTCTATAGGGATCTTCTTTTAGACCCTCTTTTCCGACCCTTCACTGGTGCTCGGCTCGCCTCCTGATGAATTCCCCCCTCTCCCAACTTCCCTCCGTGACTCCCTCCCGGACCTACCTTCCAGACCGCTCGGCGTCGATGCGATGGTTCGTCGCCGCCGCGGCGATCGTCGCGGTGTCGACGCTCACCGTCGCGCCTATAGCCCAAGCAACGCCCGACGCGCGCGCCAGTGCCGAGATTGAACAGCTGCTGGGCGCGATCGATCACTCGGGCTGCACGTTCGTGCGCTCGGGGGAGGAATACACCGGCGCTCAAGCGCGCCGACATCTCGAGTTGAAACTCGGGTTCGCGCGCTCCCGCATCGATTCGGCAGACCAGTTCGTGCGTGATCTTGCCAGCGCGAGCTCGACCACGGGCGAGGCCTACCGCATTCGCTGCGGCCGCGACGAATCCGCCGCGCGGACTTGGCTCGAAAGCCGGCTCAGGTCGATCCGCAGCCTTCGCTGATCCCAGATCGCGGGCGCAGAGCAGCGAGGTCGGTCCGCTAGGGCGGCTGGCTAGTAGTGCCGCAGGACGTAGATCGCCACGACCACTAGCACGATCACGATGGCGGCGATGGCAAAAGGCCTTGCCTTCGGTCGGTCGGCTGATGTCGGACGGTCGTAGACTCCGACCGTCCTGCGGTTCTCGGTACTGCCCGGATCGTTGCGCATGCATTCTCCCAAAAGCGTGGCGGGCCGCGTTGCAGCCCGCCACATGTCATGCCTTCGATCCGCTACTTGCCGTCGTGATCGGAATCGCCCGGCACCGCGCGCTCGATGGCGTCGCTCATGCGCTGCCAGCCGCGCCGCGCGGCATTTTTGAACTGCGCCCACTCGCGTCCGGGGTTGTCGCGTTCCCAATCGCGCTGCAGGTTGGGCTCGATGTCGTCCCACGGCCGCCCGCGGTAGCTGCTTGCACTGTCCAAGCCGTAGCGGTAGGCGGGCGCGTACTCGTCGAAGGTGCCCCCGCGACTCGCATAGTTGGTCTCGTAATCGCTGCGGAAATCGTCCTCGTACGTATCCCACTCCGCCGAAGTGCGCGGCCGCCCGCCCGATAGGCCTCCATCGCCGGCGGCCGCCATCGCCGCGCCGCTGCCGGCGTAGCTGCCCGAGCCACTGCGCTCAGGCGAGCTGTTCCCGGCCGCAGCGATGCCTGCCGACCGGCCTGTGCCTGCCGATGCGGTGCCAAGGCCGCCGCCCGGTACGTTGGCCGTGCTTCCGGTGCGCGACGACACGCCCAATTGCGATTCGCCGTTGCCACTATCCGCATTGCCGGCACCTGAGCTGCCCATACCCGCCGACGTGCCGCGGTCCGACGTGGCCCCGAAACTCGAAGATGAGCCGGCGTTGTAGCCGGACGCCGCGTTGCCGCCGCCTGCGGCGCTGTTCATGCCCGCTGATGACCCCATCGACGAGCTGCCGAGTCCGGCAGCGCCGGCGGAGAAGTGGCCGCTCGCCGCGCGTTGTTCATACACCCGGGTCGAGCCGGCGCCGGCCGTGCTGCCGGGCGCGGCGCGCCAGGAGTCACGTTCGCGACCGATCTCCTCGGAGGAGTAGGGCTGCGCCTGATGATCGAAGCCGCTCCAACCCGTCTGCCGCCAGGTCTCGACGCGGCGCTCGATATCCACCGCGCCATGACGACGCATGATGTCGGCGGCGTTGCCGGCGCGCGATTCATCGGCCCGAACGGTGACGAGCGCCCCACCGCGGCGCACCGCCTCGGCGTAATACTCGGCGTCCTTCTCATCCACGCCGAGATCGGTCAGGCCACCGATGAGACCACCGGCGACAGCGCCTACGCCCGCCCCGGTAAGCGCGGCCACGATCGGGCCGGCCGCAATAATCGGACCGATGCCGGGAATGGCGAGTCCCATGAGGCTCACGGCCAGCCCCGCGGCACCGCCGACAACCCCACCGGTGACGGCGCCAGTGGCCGCACCGCTCCGGTCGGGATCCGTGTGCGCCGTTCGCACGCCGTCGCCATCGGCGACCACCCGGTCGGCATCCGTTGCCTGAGAATGGCCAGCGACATCGCTCGCGACGATACTGACGTCGTCCGCCATGAAACCGTCGTCCTTCAAGTCGCGCACCACGCGCTGGGCCTCATCGTAGCTGTCGAACGAGCCAATGACTGTCTTGATCATGCTTCCCTCCGTATCCTTGAATAGCGCTTCGCGGTTGCGAGCCTCGCCGGGTCGTGCCGTCGTTCTCCCCGCGACGCATCGTGTGCAGCGGCACGGCACGGGTTGCGTGGCGTCGATCCGTCGATCCGTGTGCGTCGACCCTGCCCGGTGCGTCGTTTCGCCTTGCGCGACCTCTGGCAAGACGGCTGACGAACTGGCAACAATCCCGGCGGGCGCGGTACAACGTTAGAGCATCTTCCGTGCCGGACACGCAAACCGCAGCCCCCGCCACGACCCAGCGCTGCAGGCGTCCCTTGCAAGCCAAGGCAGGCCCGTCGCGCCTACGCGTCGCGGTGCTGCCAGCATCCGCGGGTACACACTTTTTTGAGCGACACGCTTGTACATTTTACCGCCGATTCCGCGCCGCCATGTCCGTCGCAGCACGATCCCCGGCACGAGGCCCGCCTTTTCCGGGGGGGGCCCGCAATGCGCGCATCATGGGCGTGTTTCACACTCGCGTCGAAGCCCGGCGCGCTTGCGGTCCCGGAGGAGCGCTGATGTCCGTCACCCTGCACGCCTTTGCCGGCTACGGCCTCGAGCTGGAATACATGATCGTCGATCGCGCGAGCCTTGCCGTGAGACCGGTCGCGCCGCACCTGATCGAGCGCATGGAAAGCCTGGTGGCCGGCGATGGCACCCATCTCGGCTGGTCCAGCGCGTTCGTCGCCCACGTCATGACACTCAAGAACGAGCGGCCTTCAACGCAGCTCGAGCCGCTCGTCGGCGGCTTCGAGGCGGAGATCGCGCGGGCCAACGCCGCCCTCGCCGAGGACGGCGCGCGCCTGATGCCGTCGGGCATGCACCCATGGATGGACCCGGCGCGCGAGACCACCTTGTGGCCGCACGACCCGGACGGGATCTACGCGGCGTACCAGCGCATCTTCGACTGCCGCAGCCACGGGTGGGCCAACGTGCAAAGCGCGCACCTGAACCTGCCCTTTGCGGACGACGAGGAGTTCGGACGCCTGCATGCCGCCATCCGCCTGGTTCTGCCGATCATCCCGGCGCTGGCGGCGAGCTCGCCGTTCTGGGCGGGACAGCGCGCGCCGTCGCTCGACCAGCGCATGGCGGTCTATCGCACCAATGCTGCGCCGCTCGAGTCCATCACCGGCGAGGTCGTGCCGGAACCCGCGAACTCCCGCGCCGAGTACGAGTCCCGCATTCTGCAGCCGATGTACGGCGAGATCGCCCCGCTCGATCCCGAAGGCACCCTGCGGCACGAGTGGTTGAATGCCCGCGGCGCCATCGCCCGGTTCGACCGGCGGGCTATCGAGATCCGGGTCCTCGACGTGCAGGAATGCCCGCTCGCCGATGTCGCCATCGCCGCCGCAGTCAGTGCCGTGGTGCGCGCGGTGTGGGAACGCGAGGCGCGCCTGCCGCAGGCCCGCAACACGCTCGGGACCGGCGCGCTCGCGGCGGTGCTCGAAGCGTGCGTGCGTCATGGCGAACAGGCACCCATCGTCGATCCGTCGTACCTGTCCATGCTCGGCTACCCGGGACCGCCGTGCCGTGCCGGCGAGCTATGGGCGCACCTCGTCATGGACTGCCCGCCGGACTCCCCGGTGCACACCCCGGCGATCCGCGATGCGCTCGACGTCATCCTCGACGGCGGCCCGCTCGCCAGGCGGCTGGTGCACGCGGTGGGACGGCACGTCACCCACGAGCGCCTGCGCCACGTCTACGCGCAGCTGTGCGATTGCCTGCAAGCGGGCACGATGTTCGTCCCCCACTGACAGTTGCGCGATAGCGACCCGCGCGCCTCCGGGCGCCGAGGCGAGCCTGCCGCGGCCGAGCAGCCACCGACGGCGCGCGCCACGACGGGCGACGATGATCGAATGCCTGTTCGTGGCCGCGGCGCATGGTGCGCCCAAGGACGTTCGGTTCGTGCCGCGCGGCGCAAGCACGTTCGATTCGTGCTGCGCGGCGCATGGTGCGCCCAAGGACGTTCGATTCGTGCCGCGCGCCGCCGGCACGCCCGCGCCGATCGCTCGCTTCGCTAGACTTGCAGATGGGAAAAGAGCACGGTTGAGAGATAGCGCTCGCCGAACGACGGGATGATCACTACCACCAGCTTGCCGGCGCTCTCGGGTCGGCGCGCGACCTCGAGCGCGGCCCATACGGCCGCACCTGACGAAATGCCGACGAGCAGCCCCTCCTCGCGGGGAAGTCGCCGCGCGAGATCGAGCGCATCGTCGTTGCTGACCCGCACGACTTCGTCGTAGATGCCGGTGTCGAGAATTGCCGGCACGAAGCCGGCGCCGATACCCTGAATGGGGTGCGGACCCTTCTGTCCGCCGGACAGCACCGGCGACGCGTCAGGCTCGACCGCCACGATCCGCAGCCCGGGCTTGCGCCCCTTCAGCACCTGGCCCACGCCCGTGATCGTTCCGCCCGTGCCGATGCCGCACACCACGATGTCGACCTTGCCGTCGGTGTCGTTCCAGATTTCCTCGGCGGTGGTGCGGCGGTGGATCTCCGGGTTGGCTGGATTCTCGAACTGCTGCGGGATGAAATAGCGGGCATCGGCCTCGGCCATCGCGCGTGCCTTGCCGATCGCCCCGGTCATGCCCTCGGGGCCCGGCGTCAGGACGAGTTCGGCGCCGTAGGCCTTGAGCAGGAGCCGCCGCTCGCGGCTCATGGTCTCGGGCATCACGAACGCGCAGGCGATGCCACGCGCCGCGCACACCATGGCAAGGCCGATTCCGGTGTTTCCCGACGTTGGCTCGAGAACGATGGTGTCGTCGCGGATCTTGCCGGCGGCCTGGGCTGCGTCGATCATCGCGACCGCGATCCGGTCCTTGACGCTGTGCGCCGGGTTGTAGAACTCAAGCTTGGCGGCGACGACTGCACCGGCGCCGGCCGCGACCCGGTTCAACCGCACCAAGGGCGTGTTGCCAATCAGCTCGGTGACATCGTCGGCGATCCGCACTTCGGCTCCTCTGTCCTGGATGAACGCGCAGTATAGCGATGCCACCGCGTCATCTGCCCGCGAAGCCGGCGAAGTCCCCGGAGGACATCGGCAAGCTAAGCCGTTGGGCTCCCCGACGCGTGGCACCCTGATCGCGCGCCCAACGAAGCGCCGGTGTGTGGTCGCGGGTGCTCGGGCGTCTCCTGCCGGCCCCGCATGCGTCGGCCTCCGGGTGGCGCCAAGCCTGCAGCGTCAATCCCGTGGCCCCAGCGGCGGGACGTCCACGCTTACCCCGTGCACGTGTACCAGCGATCCACCCAACCACCCCGATACCAGCAGAATCAGGATCGCCGCGATCGACAAGGCGCGTGCCGGGCCGGTCCGGGTCGGCTCCATCACCCGCATCCACACGTTGCCGAGGTACATCGCGATGATGGCCACGTTAAGCGCCATGTGCAGCAGGGCAATGCGGCGGTGTCGTGGCACTGAAAGCGACAGGAGGTCGATTAGGCCCGGGATGGCCGCGAGCACGGCGCCAAGAGTACCCGCGATCATGGTGTAGAGCCCGAGCACGAACCACAGGTCGGGATGAATGGTGCGGGCGCCGATCAAGTCGCACGCCAGGGAGAACATCCAGAGGCCGATCGGGATGCTGACCAGCATCGGATGAAGGGGATGCTTGCCGATGCTCGCGGGGGTTCTCATTAACTCGTCGGCGGTTCAGACGCCATCAGACAGCAGTCGGACGCGTTGCGTACCGTTGGTTGAAGGCGCAACTCTGCATGCACCGGCGGCGTGGGTCAACGTCGCCGCGTCGTCCAACTTGGCAAGAATCGCATCGGAGTGAGTCGGAAGATTCATCTCGCGATCGTACCGGGCATGGCACTTTGACGCAGTCCAGTAGAATGCGTGCTTTTCTCGGCGACCGCCCAATCCGGACCTCCGCACGTGACTCCTCTTCCCAAGCCAAAACCGTACGCCGTTCGCAATTCCGCCATCCACGGGCGCGGCGTATTCGCCACGCGCACCATTCGCAAGGGCGCGCAGATCATCGAATACCGCGGCCAGCGCACCACCTGGGACATTGGCAGTGAACGCCAGGGAGAGGACGATGACGATCCCAACCACACCTTCCTGTTCGAGCTCGACGACGGCCGGGTCATCGACGCCAGCGTACGCGGCAACGCGGCGCGCTGGATCAATCACTCCTGCGATCCCAATTGCGAGGCCATTGAGGACGACGAGGGGCGCGTCTTCATTCACGCGCGCCGGACGATCAAGCAAGGCGATGAACTCGCCTACGATTACAGGCTGCACCTCGACGGGCGAGTCACCAAGGCCCTGCGCGAGGCCTACGCATGCCGGTGCGGCGCGAAACGCTGCCGGGGCTCGATGCTGCAGGCCAAGAAGAAGCCGAAGGCGAAGACCCGCCCCTAACAGCATCCGACGCCGAACAAGTGCCCCTAGTCAGAAGCGCCGGCCAAACCGAAGCGCCGCCCGGCCGGCTCACACCGCGGCACGGGTGAGGCATGCACCGACGAAGCGCCGGGCGTGGGACTCGGGTTCCAACGGATGATCGAACACATCGCGTGCGGCATTCAGCAGGAATTCCTCGTCCTGCTCGTTTTCCGCAAACCACCGCAACTGCGGGGGAAATGCGCGAATGACCTCGAAGTCGGCTTCCATGTGGGCGATAAACGCCTCGCGGCTCATGCCATTGTCGCGCGCCTTCGCCGCGTTGCCGATGAACTGCGCCGCCTGCACGCATTCGTCAGGCTCGGTCGCCGCGGCGCCGGTGGCGGAAACCCCTGCCCCGCACAGCAGCGCCAGGGACAATGGCACCAACCACGCGGTCCGTCTGGCGTTGCTCATTGCATTCTCCCCCTTTTTCGTGGGCTTTCGGAATGGCCCGCGGGAATGGTCCGACGGCTAACTCCCACGCCGCGCATCAAGGCAACTCCACGGCTTTCATGCGCAATGAAGTGCCCGCGTCCAAGACTACCAGTGAACGGCTCGCCACGCTCATGGTCGAAGTCCCGATGCCCGCGGTCGTGCAATGCAACATCCGTTCGCGACGGCGCGCGAACCAACCCGCACTCGCTAAAGGAGTCGATGGCTCCCGCGATGCTGCAACGCCATGGAATCGACTGCACGCTCTGCCGACACTGTCTCGCGCGTCACCGATCCGGGCCCGCATTATCCGGCTCGTCGCCTGCATGGCGTCGCGTCGGACCGGCGACTCGGCGCGATTGGTAAACTGAGACACGCGATGCAGCCGGCCGAGGCCAACTGGCCACTGTGGATGGCACACCGACGCCACTTCCGGATCGACGCATGATCGAGGCGCTTGCCACTGGTGCGATGGCTGAGCTGCGGCGCTTTTTGTCCGGCCGGGTCCTGCTCGCCTTCGACCTGGACGGCACGCTTGCGCCCATCGCCGCGCGTCCGGAGGAGGCCGTGGTGCCCGATGAGGTTCAACAGCTCCTTGCGGTCCTGTGCGTGCGCACGCCTCTCGCGATCATCACCGGCCGGGCGGTGCGCGATGCCCGACGCATGCTGTGGTTCGTCCCGCGGTACGTCATCGGTAACCACGGCGCCGAAGGCGTCCCGGGGGAAGAGTCGGCGGTGGCGGGCCACGCCGCGCTGTGTCGACGTTGGTGCGCCGACGTTGCGGCCGCACACGTCCGCGAGCGCATTCCAGGCACACTGGTCGAGGACAAGGGTTACACGCTCGCCCTTCACTACCGGCTCACCCGCGACCCTGCCGAAGCGCGCGCGCAGCTCCTGGCCGTGATCGAAGGACTCTCGCCGACCCCGCGCATCGTCGAGGGCAAGCGGGTGCTGAACCTCGTGCCTCCCAACGCCCGTCACAAAGGCGAAGCGCTGCGGGCGCTCATCGGGCACGCGGGCGCCGACCGCACGATCTACGTCGGCGACGACGTCACCGACGAGGACGTCTTTGCCCTGCGACTCCCCGGCGTTCGCACCATCCGCGTGGAACCGGATGCCGACAGCGCCGCCGATCTCTTTCTGAAGCGCCAGACCGACGTACCCTTATTCCTGCGCGAGCTCGCGCGGATGATGGCCTCGACACCCATCGCTCCTGCCCGCTACCCCTTGACCTGAAGCGGTCGGAGATCCGGGCCTCCATTGGTTTGTTTGCACGCTGCATCGCGCCGCGTGCAAAATGGCGCCCTTCCCCATGCAGGCATCGAGGTCATGGCGCGCAAACGTCCCGTTGACAAGGCCGGCACGCTGGTGGTGCTGGAGCATTCCTCTCACGTCCTGGCCGGCAATCCGCTGGGCGACCCGAGCGTGCGCAAGCTCGGTGTCTGGCTGCCGCCGCAGTACGACGAGGGCGCGACCCGCGGCCGTGGGCGACGCTTTCCGGTCTTGTGGGACCTGGTCGGCTTCACGGGCTCTGGCCTTGCCCACACCAACTGGCGGCCCTTCGACGAGAACGTGCCGGAACGGGTGGCCCGGCTCATTCACGAACGACGCATGGGTCCCGCAATCCTGGTGTTCCCAGATTGCTTCACGAGCCTGGGTGGCAACCAGTATGTCAACTCGTCGGCGGTCGGCAACTACGCGGACTACCTGCTGCGCGAGCTTATCCCCCTCGTCGATCGAGAGTTCCGCACCTTGCCCTCGCGTGAGCATCGCGGTTGCTTCGGCAAGTCGTCGGGCGGGTACGGCGCCATCGTGCATGGCATGAAATACGCCAGGCACTGGGGGGCGATCGCCGACCACTCCGGCGACGCGCTGTTCGACTTCTGCTACTACTGCGACTGGCCGCGCACATTGAACGAGCTCGGCAAGTTCCGCGAGCCACCGCGCAAGGCGGGCGCCATCGACGTGGTCGCGGCCAGCCGTGATCTCCACACCGGGCAGGATGACGGCCGGGTCCAGCGTTTCCTTCAGCATGTCTGGCAGACGGACAAGCTATCGGAGGCCGAGGGCCACGCGCTGATGAACATCGCCATGGCGGCCACCTACGACCCCGATCCGAAGGCGCCGCTCGGCTTTCGCGTGCCGTTCAACCTCGAGACCGGCGAGCTGCTCGCGGCGCGGTGGAAGGCATGGTTGCGCCACGACCCTGTCCGTCTGGTGACTCGGCACGCTGCCAACCTGCGCTCCCTGGCCGGGATTTACCTCGACTGCGGCTGGCGCGACCAGTATCACCTCCACTATGGCGCGCGGCTGCTGTCGCGGCGGCTAACCGAGGCCGGGATCGACCATCGTTACGAGGAGTTCGACGACAACCACTCCTCGATCGACTACCGCATGGACATCAGCCTGCCTTTCCTCTACCGTGCCCTAAAGCCGTGACTGGCCGTGACTGGCCGTGACTGGCCGTGACTGGCCCCGAATGGCCCCGAATGGCCCCGACTGGCCCTGAATGGCCCTGACTGGCCGTGACTGGCCCTGACTCGACCGAATGGCCCCGACTGCCCCTGCCTGGCCCCGACTGGCCCTGACGCCCGCCTCGCCGCCGGGAATCTTTGCCGCTGGGCGTGCACTTTTTCTAGCGGTCACTCGTTTAATCGCCAATGCCCGGCCGCTTGCGCACGGCCTCGCCAGTCCCAAGATAGGCTCTTGAGTCCAGCGGATCCGCGCTGGCGCATCGATTGCAAGGACAGCTCCATGTCGACCATCACCGATCACGGCGCCCTCCATGCCGTTTGCCCGCGGTGCACCGCGGTCAATCGCGTCGATCCCGCCCGGGCGGACGCCAATCCGACCTGTGGCGCCTGCAAGGCGGCGCTGTTCCCGGGCGCGCCGACCGCGCTCACCGCGGCGAGCTTTGACCCTTTCCTGGACAAGAATGATCTCCCAGTAATCGTCGACTTCTGGGCTGCGTGGTGCGGTCCGTGCCGGTCCATGGCACCGAGCTTCGAAGCCGCCGCAACCGAGCTCGCGGGGGCCGTGCAGTTTGCCAAGCTCGACACCGAAGCAGAGGCGGGCATCGCCGGGCGCTTTGCGATCCGGGGAATTCCGACCATGATCGCGTTCCGTCGGGGTCAGGAAGTGGGGCGCGTGTCCGGTGCCATGGGCAAGGCAGACATTGTCCGTTGGGCACGGGGCCAGTAGGAGCAACGATGCGCTGGGGAGACTTCCGCCGTAGTGACAACGTCGAGGACGTCGGCAGGGGGGGCGGCGGCGGCTTCGGCGGCCCGGTCCGCCTGTCCGGCGGCGCGATCATCGTGGCGGTCATCGCCAGCCTGCTGTTCGGCGTCAACCCCCTCGACATGCTAGGCGGCATGATGGGGGCCGGGCCGCAGGTGCAGGCACCGGCGCCCTCGCGCAGTGGCCAGCCGCCACCCGCGCCGGCGCCGAAGGGCTCGCAGCGCGACTTCGTCGCCGCCGTGCTCGGCTCCACCGAGGATGTGTGGAAGGAGGTCTTCCGCAAGATGGGCAGCCAGTACGACCCACCCAAGCTGGCGACATTCGAGGCCGCGGTGCAATCGGCCTGCGGCCGCGCGAGCACCGCAGCGGGACCTTTCTACTGTCCTGCCGACCGCAAGGTCTACCTCGATCTCGCCTTTTTCGCCGAGCTCGAGCGTCGCTTTAAGGCACCCGGTGACTTTGCCCAGGGCTATGTCATCGCCCACGAAGTCGGGCACCACGTCCAGAACCTGCTCGGCATCATGGACCAGTTCACCCGCGAGCAGCAGCGCGGTGATGAGCGCTCGCGCAATGCGCTCTCGATCCGGTTGGAGTTGCAGGCCGATTGCTTCGCGGGCATCTGGGGTCACTACGTCCAGGGCATCCAGAAGCTCGATCCCGGCGACCTCGAGGAAGGGCTGAATGCAGCCTCGGCAGTCGGGGACGACACGATCCAGAAACGCACTCGCGGGTCCGTGGTGCCGGACGCGTTCACCCACGGCTCGGCGACCCAGCGTGTCCAGTGGTTCCGGACCGGTTTCGAATCGGGCGACATCCGGGCCTGCAACACCTTCAACACTCGCGCGCCATAATGCGGGCTGCGTCGGGCCTCGCCGCCCGTCGACCCCACGATGAGACAGGCGCCCATCCATCTGCACCTGCTCCTCCGCTTCGCGCGCGCAGCTGCGTCACCCGGCCTTTGGCCAGCGCGGTGACGACACGTCGTCGTTGCGACGTGACGCCCATGGCCGAGCGCGTGCGGGTCGCGCGGCGCCGCTTCATCGACGTCCATGGGATGCATTGCGCCACCGTCATCGCCCAATCGACCCGCGAGTAAAGCTATACGGCGGCACTGGTTGCCTACCATCACCGACCCTCGGCGGGCCCTCCCACCTCCTGCCCCGGCTGCCGCGCCCCGCGCGCAACCGAAGGCAGTGGCGGACTCGACCCGATCGCGCTGGACGTTGACGCCCCTGCACGAACTCTGGCGCCGTGTCCCTAGTGGAAAGCCCTCTAGTGGAAAGCACTTCCCGCCCGCGTATTGGCGCGGGGTCTTAGAATGCAACATTTACCGTTCGGAGGATTTGCCCATGAAGCATCCCATTCGCCTCGCCCTGGCCGCGATGGCGGCGTCGTCGATACTCGCGTCAGGCGCCGCCGTGGCCCAGGAGAATGTCACCAAGCCGACCTGCAAGCGTCCGGAGTATCCCGGCAAGGGCGGCACGGAGGTGCAGAAGCGCACGTTCAACAAGGACATCGAGGTCTACGCGGACTGCGTCAAGAAGTACGTGGCGGAGCAGCAACGCCTGGCCGACGATCACATCAAGGCTGCCAACTCGGCCGCCTCCGAGTACAACACCACGGTCAAGCAGATCCAGGCGGAGATCGATGCCGCGAAGTAGGGATCGCGCAGCGCTGGTGCCGGCCGCCGCCAAGGGCACGGATCCAGGTCCGGCGTCTGCCCAAGGCGCGCCGGTGGCGAGCACGGCGCTCAAGCAGCGGGCACTGCCGTCCACCGCACCGGCGCTCGCCGTGGCGCGCGCCGTGCTCGAGGGTTTCGACAAGCACTACGCGCTCTTCCGGGAGTGCGCTGGGGCGGCGAAGCGTTACTTCGAGGCCGGCAACTGGCTCGCGATCCAGCACGTCGGCCGCGATCGCATCGACTTCTACGATCGTCGCGTCGAGGAAACCGCCGAGCGCGTCGAATGCGATCTCCAGTCCACCGGGCTCGACCGGACTTCGGACGCGCTGTGGGAGGAAGTAAAGCTCCACTACATCGGCCTCCTCATCGAACACAAGCAGCCGGAATGCGCCGAGACGTTCTTCAACTCGGTGTCGGTGAAAATCCTGCACCGCGCGTACTTCCACAACCGTTTCATCTTCGTGCGGCCGGCGATCTCGACCGAGCACATCGACGCCGATCCGCCTTCCTACCGCAGCTACTATCCGCTGCAGCAAGGCCTGCGCCAGGCAGTGATCGACATCGTGCTGGATACCCGGCTCGAGGTGCCGTTCGCCGACTTCCGACGTGATCTTACCAATCTCCTGCGGGCGTTCCGCGCGCGCTTTCCGCGGCCTTTCCAGCTTGAAGCGAACCACCAGGTGCAGGTGCTGCAGAGCCCCTTCTTCCGCAACCAGACTGCGTACATCGTCGGCCGGGTCGTCAACGGCCCGCACGTGTATCCATTCGTCGTGGCGGTCAAGCACGACGCCGAAGGCAAGCTCCGGCTGGATGCGCTGCTCACCTCGGAACGCGACCTCGGCGTGTTCTTCTCCGCGAACCGGGCGTACTTCCTGGTCGACATGGAAGTGCCGTCGGCCTACGTCGAGTTCCTGCGCGCCTTGCTGCCGGACAAGACCGCTGCCGAGCTCTACACCATGGTCGGACTGCAGAAGCAAGGCAAGAATCTCTTCTTCCGCGACTTCCTGCACCACCTGCGGCACTCGCGCGACAAGTTCATCATCGCCCCTGGCATTCGCGGCCTGGTGATGACGGTGTTCACCCTGCCTTCGTATCCCTACGTGTTCAAGGTGATCCGCGACCGGATCTCGCCGACCAAGGATACCGACCGTGAGCGAGTGAAGCAGAAGTACACCCTGGTGAAGCGCCACGACCGGGTCGGGCGGATGACCGACGTGCTGGAGTATTCCGAGGTGGCGTTTCCCCGCGACCGCTTCTCCGCCGAGCTCCTGGCCGAGCTTGCCGATGTCGCGCCGTCGGTGCTCGAGCACGACGGCAACCACATCGTGGTCAAGCACCTCTACATCGAGCGCCGGATGACGCCGCTCAACATCTATCTCGAGGCCGCCCACGAAGCCCAGCGCGGGCACGTGATGCGCGAATACGGCGATGCTCTCAAGGAGCTCGCCGCCGTGAACATCTTCGCCGGCGACTTGCTGTTCAAGAACTTCGGTGTGACCCGCTATGGGCGTGTGGTGTTCTACGACTACGACGAGATCGAATACCTGGTCGCGTGCAACTTCAGGCGCATCCCGAAGCTGCCCGAAGGCCAGGACGACTTTGATGGCGAGGTCTGGTACCCGGTGGGTACAACCGACGTATTTCCCGAGGAGTTCGCCACCTTCCTGCTCACCGATCCGCGCACCCGGTCCGCGTTCCTGGCCCACCATGCCGACCTGCTCGGGCCTGAATGGTGGCAGGCAACCCAGCGCGAGATCGCGGCCGGGCGGCTGACCGAGGTGCTCTCTTATCCCGATGCCATCCGCTTTCCTCCCCACCCCGCGCACCATGCTGCGCCGAATGCGAGCCATGTCACCGACGCACGTCCGGCCTGACATCTTTCGCCATCTCGCCGCATGGTTGCTGATCGGCGTTCTGTTCGGTGGATGCACCAACAAGCCCACCAAGGAGGAGGAGGAGGCGGCGCGCAACACCTTCGCCTGTGAGAGTGTCGGCGACCGCATCGTCATTCGCTTCGACCGCGGCGAAGCGCGCCTGCTGCTGCCAGGTGGCGACCGCGTGACCCTCTACCAGGTACCGTCGGCCTCGGGCATACGCTTCACCAACGGCTCGATGGACTTGCGCGGCAAGGGCACTGACCTGCAGCTCGGGCGTGACGGCAACCCGCCCGTGCCGCTCAAGGATTGTGCGCTGCTAACACCTCCCAAGGCACCGTGAGACCGGGCGGCCGGCAAAGCGGGAACCCCGGCACCGTTGCCGTGATCGGCACCGGGGCGATGGGCGGTGGCGTGGTGCAAAGCCTGGTGCGAGCTGGCATCGCCACCCGCGCCCACGACATCGATCCGGCCGCGCAGGCGCGCGCCGTGCAGTACGGTGCCGAGCCGGCGCAGTGCGCCGCCGCCGCGGTCGCGCACGTCGAGGCGGTGATCGTGCTGGTGGTAACGGCCGAAGAAGTCGACGCGGTGCTATTCGGGGCCGACGGGGTGGTCGGCGCGATGCCGCGCGGCGGCGTCGTGATCGTGTCCTCGACCGTCGACCCCGATTACGTGACGGCGCTCGCGCCGCGCCTCGAGGCCGCCGGGCTCGAGCTGGTCGATGCACCGGTGTCGGGAGGACCGGCCAAGGCTGCTGCCGGCACGATGACCATGATGATTGCCGGTGATCCCGCAACGTGCACACGGGTGGAGCCCACCCTCGCGGCCATCACCGGCCGGCTCTTCGTGGTGGGCGCGCGCGCCGGCGAGGCCGCGATGGTCAAGATCGTCAACAACCTCCTCGCGGCAGCCAACCTTGCTGCAGGGGCCGAAGCGCTGGCGCTCGCCCGGCGCGCCGGACTCGATCCGCGGCAGGTCGCGGACGTCATCGCAGCGAGCTCGGGCGCAAGCTGGATCTTCGGCGATCGCGTCGAGCGCGCACTGACGGGCGATCTCGCTCCCCGCGCCGCCACCCGGGTGCTGCTCAAGGATGTCGGCATCGCGGTCGACGTCGCGCGGCGATTCGGAACCTCGTCGCGCTTCGCCCAGGCGGCGCAGGCGGCGTTCGCCGCGGCAGTCGCAGCAGGTTACGCCGAGGACGACGATGCGGCGATGTTCGTGCACGCGGAATACGCCGGCCCAACTTGAAGCACGACGGGCGGCACGTGTTCCCGAGGATGCGGGCAGCGGCGGGAACACCCAGCGACGCAATGCGCGCCTGGCGCGCGCAAGCCGTGGAGCGCGTCTGGACGCCCGCCACGCCGTGCTCCCGCGGCAATCAGGGCACGCGCCTTGCCATGTCGACGTCGAGGTACTGCCACACTACCGAGCGGATCGGGTGCGGCTTGTAGTAATGCACCCACGGGTGCGCGAAGTGGTCCTCGATGTCGTGCCAGGTCAGACGCCAGGGCGCGTACGCGACCACCAAGCGGGTCATCCGATCGAACAATGCCGTGCGCGCCGGTGAGTTCGGCAGGGTGCGGGCCTCGTCGTAGAGCCGGTCGAATTCCGGCAAGCGAAAGCGCGACCCATTCTCCTGTCCAGCGTTCGGGCCATAGAGCAGCTGCATGAAGTTCTCGGCGTCCGGATAGTCGGCGTTCCAGCCGTCGGCGCGAAACGGGATCTTGCCCTGGCGCGCCATCTTGCGCAGTTCCGGCAGCTTGTCCTTGCGGATGGCGATGCGGATGCCGATAGTGTCCATGTTTTTCTTCCACAGCTCGTCGGCCTGGCGCTGTCCCGACGTCGGCGTCGACCAGCGCTCCAGCACCAGCGGCTTGCCGTCGGGCAGCTCGCGGTAGCCATCGCCGTCGCGATCGCGGTACCCGAAACGGTCGAGCAGGGCGCGGGACAAAGCCGGATCGTAGAGCTGCGCCTCGGTGACAAGCCCAGGATCGTAACCTTGGATGCCGGGTGGAACGGGACTCTTCGCAGGGACGCTGCGACCCTTGGCCAGCACCCGGATCGCCTCGTCGACGTTGTAGGCCATGGCGATCGCGCGCCGCAGGGCGACCTTCTCCGGGGTATAGCCGCCAACCACCGGGTCTTCCATGTTGAAGTACGCGAACCACACGTTCGGACGCAGCAGCATCTCGTGCTGGATGCCCTTGGCGGCAAGCGCCGGACGGATCTTGCCGTTGTCGAGCGCCTGGTCGACGAACTCCGCCGGCAGGAGCTCGAGTACATCGGTGCCCGCCGACAGGAACGACAACCAGCGCGATTGCGCCTCCTCGACGATCCGGACCTCGATCCGGTCGATCATCGGCAAGCGCCGACCCTTCAACGCTGCCGCGACATCGGCCGACCCTGCCGGCACGGGTCCTGAGGGCTCGTAGGTCACGGCGCGGTAACCGGGATTGGCCGCGAGCACAATCCGACTTGATCGGTTGTATTCGGCCAGCACGAACGGACCGGTTCCTACCGGGTGCGCGCCCAGGTCGAGGCCGTACGTCTCCACGACCTCGCGGGCGATTGCGCCCGTATTGGGCACGGCTAGCACGTAGGGAAAGCGGTAGTCCGGCGCCTTGAGCCGGATGCGCAGGGTGTAGCGATCGACGACCTCCAGTCCAGCGACGGGCGCGTCGTAGTCGAAGCGTCCGGCCTTGTGCGCCTTGGCCCGCGCCTCCTCGCCCCCGACGAGCTTGCCTTCGAGCAGCCACGCCCACGGGCTCTTGACCGTCGGATCGATGAGTCGCTTCAGCGCGTACGCGTAGTCGCCTGCGATGAGCTCCCTGCGCTTGCCTTTGAACGCCGGGTCCGGGGAAAAGAAGATGCCCTTGCGGATGCGACAGAGATAGGTGGCGCCGTTGTCGGTTACCTCCGGCATCGCTTCGAGCGTGCGCGGCACGAGCCGCACCGGCCGCGCCAAGTAGTCGTAATCGAGCATCGTCTCGAAGATGTTGGCGATGATGGCGTCCGACGCGGCGTCGGAGGCGAACTGAGGATCGAAGCTCGTTTCGGCAATCGAGAACCCCACCCGCAGAACCTTGGCAGGATCGGCGGCCTCGACCGGTCGAGCCGCGAGCACCCCGATCGCCGCGACCAGCAGCGCAAGCGCGACCAGTAGCTGAAGTCGGCGGCGAATGAACCAAGGAATCGCAATCGCAGTCATCGTGAGGAGGAAGGGTGCGTGCGCGGGCGCGATCATGGTGTCCCGAATCGAGAGTTCTCGCTGCACTAAACGTCGCGAACCGGCGTACCGCTTCGTCGCTCGCCTTGCGAAATGTATCGACACTCGCTGCGGCGAGCTCCTCCGCCGTACACCGTTTTGGACATTGTTGAGCACCGTCGCAGCCCGTCGCAAGTTTATTCAAGGAACTTCCAATTCTGGACACTGGCCTTCGTAACGGGCTCGAGCACCGTCGCCGTGCACTGTAAGGCAAACCGCCGCTTGCCCGACCAACCAGCTTCGCCCACACGGGCTGTGTTACGCTTTTTGCAGGAGGTTCTCCATGACCGTTACCGAACGCTCGTCCCTGCGCGGCCACGCCGCGCTGCGGCGCTTCGCAGGCGCCATCCTGATGGCAGGACTCGCCGGCCTGGCGACGCAGGCCGTTGCGCAGGGCAGCGCCAATGCGCCAGCCGCCAAGCCCGCCACCGCGACCGCCGTTTTCGCCGGCGGCTGCTTCTGGTGCATGGAAGGGCCGTATGACAAGCTGCCCGGGGTGATCAGCACCACGTCGGGCTACACGGGAGGCACTAAGTCGATGCCGACGTACGAGGAGGTCTCGTCGGGGTCGACCGGTCATACGGAGGCCGTCGAGGTCAAGTACGATCCGGCCAAGGTCTCGTACGACAAGCTGCTCGAGGTCTTCTGGCGCAACATCGATCCGACCGTCGAGAATCGCCAGTTCTGCGATCACGGCTCGCAATACCGCAGCGGCATCTTCGTCACCGACGACGCGCAACGGCGGGCGGCGGAAGCGTCGAAGGCTGCGCTGGAGAAGAACAAGCCGTTCAAGGAGCCCATCCTCACGCCGATCGTGGCCGCGGGCAAGTTCTGGCCCGCCGAGGAATACCACCAGGACTACTACAAGAAGAATCCCGTGCGCTACAAGTACTACCGCGCCGGTTGCGGTCGCGACGCCCGGCTGAAGCAGCTCTGGGGCAGCGCACCGGAATGATCCGTCGCGGGCGCAGTGCGGGGCTTTAGCGCCGGCTCCGGTGCGCGCGCCGTCAGGAGCGGCCGCGACCCGGACGGCCCCTCGCCTGGCGGCGCAACGGCGGCATAGCCAAGGCCACGGGCGGGCTCGGAGGCCATGCGATGGAAATGAAGCGGATGAGCGGGGGCAACCTGCGCGCGATCGGCTATGACCCGGCGCGGCGGGTGCTGGTGGTGGAGCTCACCGCGGGCACTTTCGAATACGCCGGCGTCTCCGCCGAGACCTATCGACGCCTTGCCTCCTCCGGGTCGGCGTGGAGCTTCTTCCGCGACAACATCGAGGAAGAGTTCCCGGCGAAGCGCGTTCGCTGACCGCGGCGTTTACCGCTCCCGCGCGAGGACCAGACCCGCATGGGCCGCAGACTGCCGTGCCCCGCGCAAAGCCGACCTGGCGCAGGCGGATTTTCCCGCAAAGCGTCAGATCGGCGCGAGCCCCCTCGGCGCGGGTCCGGAGGCAGCGTCGGCTTACTGAATGGTCAGCTTGCGACCGACATCCTTTTGCTTGCGGGCGAGAGTAAGCTCGAGCACGCCGTTCTCGTAGCGCGCTGCGCTAGACGCCTCGTCGACCTCCACCGGCAATGTGAAGCTGCGATACAGGCTTCCGTAGAAGCGCTCGGTGCGCAGCACGCGCTCGCCGTCCTTGCGCTCGGACTCGCGCCGGGTTTCGGCACCGATCGTCACCTGGTTGCCTTCGATGGTGACCTGGATGTCTTCCTTCTTCACGCCCGGCATCTCGGCATGGACCACGTACCCGTCGCCCGTGTCCTTCACGTCCATCTTGATCGGCAACGCCTGCGGATGGCGAGCCGTGGTGCGCACGGGGCGAAAGAAGCCCCGCAATAACTCGTCGAAGCCGGCCTCGGCAAACGGCTCGAATGTCGTCAGTTGGTGCATGGTCGTCTCCTGTGTACGGACAGCTTGGGTTACGGCGAAGTCACACGGCCGGTTAGGTCCGTCGCGCTCGCCTCACCGTCGAATCTGGGGGCCGCCCGAGGGCTTTCAACCCCCGCCGGCGCTGCACTCGCCAGACACCGCGAACGGTGGTGAAATAGCTTCCCGGCATCGCCCGCTCGCGCGGCTCGGTGCTGCCCACTTCCGGTTGGGGGCGAGTCATGGACGACACGCTGTCTGCTGCGCAACTGCGGCGCCTCGCCGCCGGGCTCGAAGCGCGACGATCCGAACTGCGCCGCGATGTCCGCGCGCAACTCGACGGTAGCGACGACGACCGCGTGGTCGGCTTGCGCGGCCGACTCGATGAGGACGACGACTGGGGGGTCGCGGACGGGTTGGCCGAGCTCGACATCGCCGAGGTGCGTCACGTCCTCGCCGAATTGACCGCGGTGGATGGTGCGCTCGTCCGCTTGCGCGACGGCTCGTACGGCACCTGTATCGAATGCGACGAGCCGATCGCCACGGCCCGCCTGCTGGCCTATTCCACCGCCGTACGCTGCATCGAGTGCCAGGAGGCCCACGAGGCCCGCGCCCGGGGACCCGGCGCCGCACCCCGCTGACGCACTGGTCGCCCGACCACCGCATTGGCGCGACCGCGCCCGGAAGATTCGGCGATGCCGCCCGGGGGGATGGCAGCACCGAGCGCAGCCCAGGGACACATCTGTAGCGAACCCGCGCAGCGCCACGGAGCGCCGGCGATAGCGCTCTTGCGCGACTCGGCGATCGCGAGGATTCCTGAAGCCAGCGTATGCGACTGCGCAGGCGGTCGAGAACCTACGCCGACCGTCGCCTCTTACGCGCTCCCCGCGATCGTGCGGGCTTCCCCGCGTGGCGCGCGAGCCACCCCAGAAACTCGCGATACCACAGGAGCGAGTTCTGCGGTTTCAGGATCCAGTGGTTCTCGTCGGGAAACCAGACCAGACGCGCGGCGACGCCCTTCACCTTCAGCGTATCGTAGTACTGCAGTGCCTGGGTCGCGGGCACCCGGTAATCCTGCTCGCCGTGCAGCACGAGTGTCGGCGTGCGCGCGTGCTTGACGTAGTGATGCGGCGACTGGCGCATCACCCGGGCCGGATTGTCCCAGTGGAATGCGCCGAGCTCGTCGGCAAAGAAGCTATAGCCATCGGTCGCCATCATGCTTACCCAGTCGTAGCAACCGGCATGACAGACGTAGGCCTTGTAGCGATCGGTGTGGCCGTTCATGTAGGCCGCCATATAGCCGCCGTAACTCCCGCCCGCAGCAACCAGCCGCTGCCGATCGATGTAGCCCTGGCGAAGCAGGAAGTCCGTGGCAGCTTCGGTATCGGCATATTCCTTGGTACCGTACCGGCCGGTGATCGACTCGAGCCATTTGCGGCCAAAGCCCGACGACCCGTGGTAGTTCACCGCGGCGACGACATAGCCCTGCGCGGCGAACGCGTGCACATTCCAGCGGTAATGCCAGCTGTCCAGGTGCGCCGCGTGGGGACCGCCGTGGATCGAATGCAGGAGCGGCCACTTGCGCTGCGGATCGAAGTCGGGGGGGAACGCGACGAACATCTGCACCATGTCGCCGCCATGGCCTTTGAAGGTGAATTCCTTGACCTCGCCGAACGCATGCTGGGCGAGCAAACCGGCGTTGAGGTCCTCGATCGGGCGTTCGTCGCCACCGTCGGCGCGCGCCGCGAACAGCGCGGCGGGGTGCATCGCGCTCGCGCGCTCGTACACCAGGGTGTCGGCGGCCTGAGCGAAGCCACCGATCGTGCCGCCGTCCACGATCGGCGTGGGCAATCCCCTGCCGCCATCGTCGAGTGCCAGCCGCCATAGTCGCTGGCGGCCGCGGTCCTCCGACAGGAACAGGAGGGCCCGGCTGTCCGCGGTCCACTGCACGTGCACGGTGTTGCGGTCGTGGCGCGGGGCCAAGCGGCGGGTGCGTCCGGTGCGCCGGTCGTAATGGGTGAGATGACCCTGGTCGTTGAACGACCGCCGGGTATCGAAGCTGCGCCAGACCAGCGCGTGGCCGTCCGGCGCGTAGCAGGGCTGCGCATCCGACAGCCCGCTCCTCGCGGTCAGCACCCGCGTCCCGCGCTTGGCGAGTGACACGATGACGATGTCGCACCGGTTCATCATGCGCGGCTCGATCGCAAGGTCGGCGGTGAGCGCAAGCTCGCGGCCGTCGGGTGCGATGTCGAAGTCGTCGGCATGGGGCTCCCACGGCGGCAAGGCGAGGCCCGTTCCCGAGAGCAGGTCCCGGCAGCGGCCGGTCGCCACATCGACGGCGAAGATGTGGGGCTCGCGCCCATCGGTCAGCCAGCGGTCCCAATAGCGGAACTCCCCGCGCTCGGTGACGTGCGCCTTCACCTTGGTATCGCGCCGCTCCTCTTTGCGCTTTGCCTGGGCGGCCTCGGTGGGGATGTCCGGCCACACCCAGGAGATGAACGCCAGGCGCTTGCTGTCGGCGAACCACTTCAGCGAGGCGCAGCCGTGGGTGAGGTGCGTGACCCGCCGCGCCTCGCCGCCGTCCGCCGGGATCACGTACACCTGCGGCTCGTCGTCGCCTTGGCGCTTACCGATGAAGGCAATGGCACGACCATCGGGCGACCAGCGCGGCTCGCTGTCCTTGTCGCCGGCGGTCAGGCGCCGCGCGGGTCCGCCGCTGTCGCGCGTCGGGAAAAGCCACAGCTCGGTGCGGCTTTCGTTGGTCTCTATGTCGAACCGCGTCACCGCGGCACAGGCGCGAACGCCATCGGGCGAGACGGTCGGGGTTGCGATCCGCCGGATCGCCCATAGCGCCTCGACGGTGAACCGGGCGCGTGCGCGGCGGGTGCGCCCGCTCCCCGCTTGTCCCGCTGCACGCTCCGAAAGAGGCATTTGGTGCCCTGGTTGGTAGAATGAGGTTTGCGATTCTAACGCTCCTTCCCAACCCCCGTTCCCAACACCCCTTCTGACGTCTCTAACGCCTCGCCACACGCGCCGACGAGTCTTTTCTCAGGACTTTCCATGACCAGCATGCGCTACCGTCGTCTCGGATCCTCCGGGCTCAAAGTGAGCGAGCTCTCGCTCGGCTCCTGGGTCACCTACGGCAACCAGCTCGGCGAGGATCTCGCCCGGGAATGCATGGCAGCTGCCTACGACGCCGGGGTCAACTTCTTCGACAACGCCGAGGTGTACGCCAAGGGCCAGTCGGAAACGATCATGGGTGGCGCCTTTCGCAAGCTCGGGTGGCGGCGCTCGTCCTACATCGTTTCCACTAAGTTCTTCTGGGGACTGAACGATCTGCCCAACGAAAAGAACACCCTGAATCGCAAATACCTGCGTGCGGCCATCGACGGCTCGCTCACGCGCCTGGGGCTCGACTATGTCGACCTCGTTTTCTGTCACCGCCCCGATCCGGAAACGCCGATCGAGGAAACGGTCGCGGCGATGCACGACATGATCGCCGCTGGCAAGGCGCTTTACTGGGGCACGTCGGAATGGAGCGCGGCCGAGATCATGGCGGCGTGGCACGTCGCCGAGCGCCATCATCTCGCCAAGCCGGTGATGGAACAACCGCAGTACAACATGTTCCATCGCGCGCGGGTCGAGCAGGAATATGCGCGTCTCTATCGAGACATCGGGCTGGGCACCACGATCTGGAGCCCGCTCGCGTCGGGACTCTTGACCGGCAAGTATGCTCAGGGCATTCCGGCCGACAGCCGCGGTGCGCTGAAGGGCTACGAATGGCTGCAGGAACGCCTGTCGGATCCGGGCAAGATCGCCGTGGTGCGATCGCTCGCGCCCATTGCCGCGGAACTCGACTGCACCCTGGCCCAACTCGGGCTCGCGTGGTGCCTCAAGAATCCCAACGTGAGCACGGTCATCACCGGTGCGAGCCGCCCGGCGCAGGTCCGCGAGAACATGGCCGCGCTCGACACGGTTGCGAAGCTGGATGCGACGCTCATGGCCCGCATCGACGCGGTGCTCGCCGCCGCCTGATTGCCGCCTGATTGCCGCTTGATTGCCGCCGTGATGCTCGCCGCCGAACCTTCGCCGCGGCCGCGGTCTAACTGACCGAGCGGCCTGCGTCGCGCGTGCTTCGGCTCCCCGATCGCGCCTGCGGGTCCCGCATGCAGCGGTAGCGCACCGCGCGAGGCGTCGCCTGGCGAGACTGCACGATGAATCTCCTCGAGAGCTGGCAGGAAGAGCAGCGGTCTGCCTTTCTCTACCGCGTGTGCGCCGAGGCCGAGGCCGGCACCACTCGCGCCGAAATGTTCGCCCGATTCGCCGGTGAGGCCGAGGCGCAGGCGACGATCTGGCGTGCTCAACTCACCGCCCGCGGACACCCGGCGCCCACACTCTTCAAGCCCGACCTGCGCACGCGGATCGTCGCGGCGCTGGTGCGCCAGCTCGGGCCTGAGCGACTGAAGAACGTGCTGGCGGCGATGAAGGTCCGCGGCATGATGGTCTACGGCCCCCCCGCGAGCCGCCAGGCGGGTTACGGCCTCCCTGTCTCCGCAACCGCGGTGGAGCACCGTCACCGGCGGCTCGGGGGCGGCGGTACTCTGCGCGCCGCCGTGTTCGGGGTCAACGACGGCCTGGTGTCGAATGCGGCCCTGGTTCTGGGGGTCGCGGGCGCCACCGCGGAGCCGCGAACGGTGCTGCTGACCGGCATCGCCGGGCTCGCTGCCGGCGCATTCGCGATGGCAGCCGGCGAATACGTGTCGGTGCAATCGCAGCGCGAGCTCTACGAGCACCAGATCGGCCTCGAGCGCGAGGAGCTGCGACAGTATCCGGAAGCCGAGGCGCAGGAGCTCGCCCTGATCTACGCGGCCAAGGGCTTGCCGAGCCGCCAGGCGAATCGCCTCGCGCGGCGCCGGATTGCCGATCCGAAGCAGGCCCTCGATGCCCTCGCGCGCGCGGAGCTCGGACTGAACCCCGGCGAGCCCGGCTCGCCCTCGGGCGCCGCAATCGCGTCGTTCGTGTCCTTCGCGGCGGGTGCCTGCCTGCCGCTGCTGCCCTATGTCATGCGCACCGGCGGCGATCCACTCTTCGAGGTGGTCGGGCTCATGTCAGTGGCGCTATTCGCGGTGGGGGCGACTCTCGCGCTCTTCACGGGGGAGAGTGCGGTCCGCTCTGGGCTGCGCATGCTCCTGATCGGGCTCTTCGCCGGTGGTGTCACTCACGCCATCGGCCGTATCGCCGGCGTCACCCTGTCGTAGCGATGGACAACCCGCGGCCGATCAACCTGCGCGCGCCGCCGTGCGCAGCAGAGTCTCGATCGCATCCGGGTCGACCGGCTTCACCATGTGGTGATCGAAGCCGGCCTGCTGCGCGCGCTGGCGGTCCTTTTCCTGGCCCCAGCCCGTGACGGCGATCAGCGTGCACGTGCGCGTGCCGGGATCGGCGCGTAGCGCGCGGGCCAGATCGTAGCCATTCATCCGCGGCAGGCCGATGTCGAGGAAGCAGAACTCCGGCTTGAACTCCGTGGCCGCCGACACCGCCGCCACCCCGTCGTGCGTGACCCGCACGTCGTTGCCGAGCATGCGCAGGATGAGCGCGAAGCTGTTCGCGAAATCGACGTTGTCGTCGGCGACCAGGATGCGATGTCCGGAGGCGACGCCCGACGTGCCGACGACGCCGCCGCGCTCCGGCGTGGTCACCGCTGCCGCCGGCAGTGCCGGCAGATCCACCAGGAAGCGACTGCCCAGATTGAGACCGTCGCTCTGCGCCTCGATGGTGCCGCCGTGCAGCTCGATCAGTCGCTTGGCGAGGGTGAGGCCTACCCCGAGGCCCGCCTGGGTGCGCTCGAGCGAGTGGTCGACCTGAGTGAACATGTCGAAGATCGAGGCCTGCATGGCGGGGGCGATGCCGATGCCGTTGTCGGCGACGACTACCCGGACGTGGTCGTCGTGCCGTTCCGCGGTCACACTGATCCGCCCCCCCGGATCGGTGTATTTCGCGGCGTTGTTGAGCAGGTTGGAAAACACCTGCGAGAGCCGGGTCGGATCGGCGTCGAGCTCCGCCGACTCCGCCGGCAGCTTGACCACGAGCGCATGGCCGCGCGAATCGATGAAGGGTCGCGATGTGTCCACGGCATTGCGGATAACCGACGCGAGGGCAGTGCGCTCGCGCCGCAGCACCAGCTTGCCGGTGGTGATGCGCGAGACGTCGAGCAGATCGTCGACCAGCCGCACCATCTGCTGCAGCTGCCGCTCCATCATTTCACGCGCCCGCTGCGTGGCCGTCGGATCCTTGCTGGCGACGTCGAGGATGCGCAGGGCATTGCGCATCGGTGCCAGGGGATTGCGCAGCTCGTGCGCAAGGGTCGCCAGGAACTCGTCCTTGCGGCGGTCGGCGGCGCGCAGGGCCTCTTCGGCGCCACGGCGCTCGGCCATCTCGTGCTGCAGACTCAGGTTCGACGACTCCAGCGCCGCCGCCCGCCGGCCGACCTCGGCGAGCATGTCATTGAACGCGTCCACGAGGTAGCCGATCTCGTCCTCGGTGGTCTTGGTCACCCGCAGCGAGAAGTCGCGATGGTCCATCACCTCGTTGGCGACCTGGGTCACCGCGAGGATCGGCTTGGTGATGGCGGCCTGCAGCCACGCCGACATCAGCACCGCGACGAAGGTCGCCAAAAGCACTACGCCGGCGAGGATGGTGAGATAGCCCGCCAGCCGTTCCATGAGGCCATAGGTCGCGCGGAGATACACGGTGCCCAGGATCTCGTCCTTTTCCACGATGCGATGGAACAGGGTGATGGTGTCGTCGTCGATCCGGTACCCTTCCGCGCCGGGCAGGGGCGGGAAGGCGCTGGCATCGGTCGTCGCCGGGTAGGTGGCGAAAACCCGTCCGTTCGCCGCGTAGATGGCGGAGGCGATGATTTGCGGCCGGGCCTTCAGCAAGGCAAGGTTCTCGGTGGCCGCGCTCGGGTCGTCGAAGGTCAGTGCCGGTACGCTGGCGCGCGCCAGGATATCGGCCTGGGTGATGAGATCGGCCGACCACGTACGCTCATAGTTACGCAGTTCGTAGGTGATGAGGGCGATCGCCGCGACCAGCAGCGCGGTGATGCTGGTGATGAGCATCACCACCATCAACTTGCGGCGCAGCGACCGGTTGATGGACTGCAGCATCACGAGCCGATGCGGACGGCCTGGGCCACGGCGAGCAGGCGCGAGGAGAGCTTGAGACCATTGCGTTCGGCGGCCTCCACCGAGATTTCGAAACGCACCCGGCCCTCCGTGTTCACGAAGGTGATGACGATGCCTTGATCGAGACCGCCAGGCTGGTCCGTGACGGTGAGTATCGGCCGCGGCGCTGCACGCTGGGCGATGGTCGCAAGGCGGGCCGCTTCGGTGCGCCCGACGAATAGCACCTGCAATCCGGCAAACGAATCGCCGTCACGCATGCGGCGAATCAGGATGGGATGGTTGTTGAGCATGCGCCCCGAGGTGATCTGGTCCAGTTCGGCGGCGAGGTCGTCAGCCCCCAGCACCCCGATGATCAGCGGGGTGTCGGGCAGCAGGAATGCACTCGACGGCCACTCTACGAAGGCGAGAAACTTGTACAGAAACGCCGCCTTCACGCTGCGGTCGGTCGCGACTGCCGCCGATACCGCCTCCTCGGCGCGCACCAGGCTGATCGAGTTCGTGAGCAGCACCGAGACCGCCAGCAAGGTGGCATGCACGGCGCCACGGCGGCGCCGCTTTGCGCTACGCGGCGCCGAGGCCACGCAGAGTCCGAGATGGGTCATAGCCGCACCAGCACCTTGAGGAACACCGCCCGCTGGACTTCGACCGCGGTCGCGGCGTTGCCCCACTCGGGATGGCCGGGATCGAGCACGTTTTGCACGACTAGCGAGAGCTCGGTATGGGGCGAGACCTTCCAGCCCAGGCGCGCGTCGAGGCTCATGTAGGCTGGCACGGTGGGATTGGCACGCGAGCCGACATGCCGCAGTGACACGTCGATCTCGTGGCGGGGGGTGAGATCGAACGCAGTGCGGATCGACCACCACGCGCTTGGGTCGTTGCCGAGCGATGCGAGGCCGGTGCCCGGGTCGAGGCTGCCCGGCTCGAGGCGCAAACGCTGGCGCAGTGCGACGCCGCCGGCGGTGATCCGCCACGCCGGCGTGATGCGCCAGCTCGTCCAGCCCTCGACGCCATAAGAATGGCCCTCGGCGCGGTTGGCGAAGTGCGGATACCCGGGGGTCAGCTCGTAGGAACGCAACCGATCGTGGTGGTCATAGAACGTGGTCAGGGAATACGAAATGTTGGACGACGGCTGGCTGCGATAGCCGATCTCCGCCACGTTGGAGACCTCGGACTGCAGCTGCGGATTGGCTTGCAGCACGGTGTAGGGCGGCGTACCCGGAATGAACAGGTCGCGGTCGAGGCGCGACGGCGCGCGTATGGCGCGCGAGAGTGCCGCCCACAGCAGTCGATCCGGCGCATAGCGCCAGGCGAGCCGCAGGTTCGGCAGGAACTCGGCGCCCGTGTAGACGTTGCTTTCCACCTTGCCGCCGACGGTCAGGTCGACACGTTCGGTAAGCGCGATGTCGTCCTGGGCGAACACGTGGGCCCAATGCAGGGTGCGCTTGGCGGGCAGGAACGCCTGCGCCGCGCTGTTGCCGACATCGTCCCAGGCATGGCGATAGCCGCCGCCCAGGAGCATGGTATGCCGGCCCATGGCCTGCATGGCGTATTGCACCTCGAGATCGGCGATCTGCAGGTCCTCGTGAAAGCTTCGCGGCACGTCGCGGCGGGTCGAGTCGATATAGGCCTGCACCCGCAAGGCGCGTCCTTCGCCGAGGTCCCGGGTGTAGCGCCCTAGCAGGTTGGCACCGGCGACGCTGCGTGGTCCCGAGAGTTGCGAGAGATTGCCGAAGTACGCGTCACCCTGGACCGTGAGCGATTGGCCGACAGAGCTCCAGTCGGCGCGAAACCCCGTCTGACCATGAATGGAGGCATCGTCGACCGGCCCGCCGCTCGCGAGACGCGATGCGTCACGATCCTCGTACTGGCCATAGACCCGGTAGTGACCAGCACGCGGCAGTTCCCCTCCGTAGCGCAACGCCGTGCCGGATTGCCGGTCACCGATGAGCCCGGTCGCGAGTACGCCTTGGGTTTCCCGCGCCGGACGGGTGATGACGTTGATCACACCATTGACGGCGTTGGCGCCCCACAGGGTGGCGCCCGGTCCACTGATCACCTCGATGCGGTCCACGTCCTCGAGCATCACGCGCTGCGCGTCCCAGAACACACCGGAGAAAAGTGGCGTGTACGCCGTCCGCCCATCGATCAGGACGAGCATCTTGTTGGCCAGCGCATTGTTGAAGCCGCGGGCGCTGATGGCGAACTGGTTGACGTCTACGCGCGCAACATCGAGGTTAGGCGCGAGCCGCAAGACCTCGGCGAGACTGGTGGACCGGGAGCGCCGGATCTCGTCGCTGGTAATGACGTAGATGGACGATGCGGCGTCGGCCAGCCGCTCCTCGCGCCGCGACACCGAGGTCACGACCAGGCTCGACAGCTGCTCGATCGAGAGCTCGGCCAGGTCGCTCGGTCCCATGCTCACCAGGGTCGCGGCGGACACCGCCTGCCAAGCGGCGGCGAGCAGTAAAATGGCGCAGGCTCCTGCGCCGATGTGGCGTGTGTCGCCACCCTTGTGCGTGCGGTACATCGTTCCCCTGCTTCCAGGCGTCGGCGGCGACGAATCGTTGCGATTCTCGCATTTCACGCGCCGCCCGGCACAAACCTTCGCAACCTTTTGGGCCGGGGGTGGCCTGATGCCGTCATGGCCATGTAAAACATGCCGATCGCCGCGCGTTGCGCCCGCAACCGGCCCCGGTCAACCCTTCATGCCGCCGGCAGTAAGCCCGCCGACCACCCGCTCCTGGAACAGCGCGATCAGGATCGAGATGGGGACGATGGCGATGATCAGCGCCGCGGAGATGAGCGGCCACGGGAACGCGAACTCACCCTGGTAGAGGGTGATGCCTACCGACAGCGTGCGCATGCTGACGCGGTTCATCAGCGTCAGGGCGAGCAGGAACTCGTCCCAGGCATTGACGAATGCCAGGATCGCCGCCGTGAACACGCCCGGTGCCGACAGCGGCACCACCACCCGGAACAGCGCGCCCACCCGGGAGCATCCATCGACCATGGCGGCCGCCTCCAGATCGGGCGGGATGTCTTGGAAGAAGCTCGCCATCACCAAAGTGCACACCGGCAGCGACAGCACGGCATAGGGCAGGATCAGGGCAGGATAGGTGTTCAACAACCCGAGCTCGCGCATCACCTTGAACAGCGGCACCATGAGCGAGATCAGCGGGAACATGGCAATGGCCAGAAGTACCGACATGATGAGATTGCGGTGCGGCATGCGCAGCCGCGTCAGCGCATACGCGGCGAGCGCGCTCACCAGGACGCACAGCACAGTGGACAGGGTGGCGACCACCAGGCTGTTCCACATGAAGCGCAGGATGGGCTGCGCGGTAAAGGCCGTCGCGTAGTTGTCGAGGGTTGGAGCGAGCGGCCAGTAGGTGATCGGGGTCTGAATCAGCTCGGTCTCGGTCTTGAGTGAGGTGAGCAGGATCCAGACGGCCGGAAAGAAACCGTTCACCGCGACAATGATCGCGGCGAGCCAGACGGTGGCGCGGCGGCCGAACGCGAAGGGCATCACGCGTCCCGCCGCGAGGTGCTGCGCCGTGTGAAGCGCAGATAGCCGGACGTGGCGGCCATCGACAGCACGAACATCAGGGCCGCAAGCGCCGAGCCGTAGCCAAAATCGAGGAAATCGAGGGTCACCTTGTAGATGTACATGGCCAGCGTCTCGGTGGAATCCCCCGGCCCGCCGCCGGTCATCGCGAACGGGATGTCGAAGGTCTGGATCGCGGTGATGGTGCGAAAGATCAGCGCCACCACGATGGCCGGGCGCAGCATCGGCAAGGTGATCTCGACGAATTGCTGCCACTTGCTCGCGCCGTCGACCTCCGCGGCCTCGTAGAGCGAACGCGGGATCGACTGCAGGCCGGCCAGCAGCATGAGCGCCATGAACGACGACGCCTTCCAGGTGATGCCCGTGCAGATCGCAGCGAACGCGAGGTCGGGGTCCGAGAGCCATTGCAGCGGCTCGATCCCCAGACGTACGAGCACGTCGTTCACCACACCGGTACGGTACTCGAAGAACCAGCGGAAGATGAGACCCGCGAACACCAGCGGCAGCGCCCAGGGCAGCAGCAGACCGAGACGCACCGGCCATTGCACCCGGAACGGCTTGTTGGCGAGGAGCGCCAGCCCGAGCCCGATCACCAGCGACGCCGGCACCGTCACCAGGATATAGCCGATGGTGTGCCACGCCGAGCGCCAGAAGCGGGCGTCGTCGAACGCCCGGGCGTAGTTGGCCACGCCCACCCAGGCTTCGCCGGCGGCCGGGTTGGCGTTGTCGACCCCGTGCAGGCTAGTCCAGAACAGCGCGCCGATCGGATAGACCACGATCACCAGCAGCAACACCGCCGCCGGCGCGAGCAGGATCGCGCCCAGCGCGCGCTCGGAAAGGTCGCGCCGCCCAGCGGGCCCGCGGGGCGACTTGCCGTCGGCCGATGTCACGGCATCACGCGCGGCCGCCGCGCCGACCGCGACCGAAGCGTTGGCCTGGTTCACCTCCGCCTCCTCGGCACGCAGGTGACCGCCACCGCGTCGGCGAACAAGACGGCGAGCATGGGTTCGACCTGCCTTTGCGCGGCGTCAGCGATAGAGTGGCGTCAACTTGCCCTTCATCTCGGACAGCGCCGTATCGGTCGTCTTGATCCCCGCGAGATAGGCATTCATCGTGGTGCGGATGGCGTCCGAAACTTGCGGGTATTGTGCCGAGACGGGCCGCGACTTCGCGCTCTGCACCACCGGCAGCGCTTCCGCGAACCACGGATTGGCTTTCAGCACCTCCGGATCCTTGTAGACGTTCGGGAATACCGGCAGGTGCGAGGCCATGATCGCCTGCATCTTAGAGACTTCCGGCGACGACAGGTAGCGCACGAACTTGACGGCTTCGGCCTTGTGTTTGGAATACGCCGAAACCGCGAGCTGCCAGCCGCCGATGCACGTCGCGCTCGTACCGCCCTTGTCGTGGGGCAGCCGCGCCACGCCGATCTTGCCCTTCACCTTGGTGTCTGGATCGTTCTCAAGGCGGTTCCACACATAGCCCCAGCTCAT
This sequence comes from Casimicrobiaceae bacterium, assembly GCA_039915505.1. Classification (GTDB taxonomy): domain Bacteria; phylum Pseudomonadota; class Gammaproteobacteria; order Burkholderiales; family Casimicrobiaceae; genus CAIWHR01. The sequence continues at coordinate 13,481 of JBDSND010000103.1, read as the reverse complement.
GCCGAAGATGAGGTTGCCCGCCTGCATGTCGATGCGAATACGGTCGGTCGGGATCTCGGCGATGTTCTTGGGCAGCACGCCGGCCTGCTTCATGCGCCCGTAGAGCTGGAACGGCTGGCGCGCGGCGGCGGTATCGAGATTGAGCTTGCCATTCTTGGTGAGTTCGGTGCCGGTGCCCCATAGCGGCACGAGGTAGGTGCATACCGTGCCTTCGATCGGCGCGCCGGCGGTCTCGAAGCCTTGCAGCTGCGTATTTTTCTCGCCGTCCATGATGATCTTCGCGGTGTCGATCATCTCGTCCCAGGTTTGCGGCACCGTGCGCTTGTACTTCTCGAGCAGGTCCTTGCGGTAGTACAGGAACTGCGAGTCGGCGAAATATGGCAGCGCAATCACCTTGCCACCCACCTGGTCGGCTTCCGCGTACGCGGGCAGATACTGGGCCATCACCTTCTGCCGGTCCGCGCCGAGATAGCTGTCGAGCGGCTCGGCCCATCCCTGTGCTGCCCATTGGGCGGGCCGGATGACGTCGATCAGCACCACGTCGAGCACCGAGTCCTTAGCCGCCAGGACGGTGGAGAGGTATTGCTGCTGGGCCTCGGACGTGGCGCCGCCGACCTCGACCTCGACCTTGACGCCGGGCGTGCGCTTCTCGTATTCCTCGGCGATCTTGCGCATGACATCGGGGCGCTGCTGGCCGCCGGTGAAGATGCGCAAGGTCGTGTCGGCCGCCCACGCCGGGACGGACAGGGCGGCGGCGGTGAGCGCCGCCGCAATCCATTTCGCATAATGCATGTTGCCTCCTCGTATGGTTTTCATGGTGATAGAGCAGTCGCGTAAATCAGGTCCTCGTTGTGAGGTTCGCGTTATGAGGTTCTCGTTATGAGGCTCTTGTTGGGAGGTTCTCGTTACGAGGTTCTCGTTATGGGTTTTCGTCATGGTTCGTTGTGAGGCTTCGGTTGTAAGGCTCCCATTGTGAGCGCCGACTGGCCTCCGCCAGCCTGCCCGCGCAGTCGGTCCTCGCGATCGCTCGCGACTCTGCTCACCACGCGGCACCCCGGATCGCGACCCCGGTCGCGGGGTCGAACAAATGGAAGCGTGCCGCGGCCAGCGCCACGCGCAGGGCCTGGCCGGGGCGCAACTGTGCTTCCGGCGGAAAGCGTCCGGTGACCTCGCCAGCGTCATCGCGCTCGCCTAGCTTGACCACCGCCAGCGTATCGGATCCGAGAGGCTCGACCAGCACGACCTTCGCGGGCAACTGCAACTGGCCGGGCTCAGCGCCTTCGCCGGTGGCAATGCCGATGTGCTCGGGACGGATGCCGAACGTGAGCTCGCGCCCCGCGTACCGTGCGCAGTCGGCCATCCGCTCCGCGGGTACCGGCAGGTCGACGTTGCCGGGCAGGTGCAGCACGCGGCCGCCCTCCCCCACCCGGCAGGTGAGGAAGTTCATCGGCGGCGAACCGGTGAAGCCCGCCACGAACTGCGCCGCTGGGCGATTGTAGATACCGTCGGGGGTGTCGTACTGCACCAGATTGCCGGCCTGCAACACCACGATGCGATCGGCCAGGGTCATCGCCTCGACCTGGTCGTGGGTCACGTAGATGATGGTCTCGCCGAGTTTCTGGTGCAGCTTCTTGATCTCGAGCCGCATCTCGGCGCGTAGCAGCGCATCGAGGTTCGACAGCGGCTCGTCGAACAGGAACGCGCGCGGCTTGCGCACGATGGCGCGACCCATCGCCACGCGTTGGCGCTGGCCGCCGGAAAGCTCCCGCGGCTTACGCTCCATGAGATGGCCGATCTGCAGGATGGACGCGGCCTCGCCGACCCGCGCCTTGATCTCCGCGTCGGGCCGCTTGCGCAAGCGCAGCCCGAAGGCCATGTTCTCGTAGACCGTCTTGTGGGGATAGAGGGCGTAGTCCTGGAAGACCATCGCGATATCGCGCGAGCGCGGCGGCAGGTCGTTCACCACCTCACCGCCGATCACGATCTCGCCGCCGGTGATGTCCTCGAGGCCGGCGACCATGCGCAGCAGCGTGGATTTACCGCATCCCGATGGCCCGACGAACACCACGAACTCACCGGAGCCGATGGCGAGGTCGATCCCGTGGATGACCTCCGTGCTGCCGTACGACTTCACCACCCGATGCAGTGTGACTTCAGCCATCCGCCCTCACCCACTCGTCTTGGCTCGCCGGCGCGGCCAGCCGGAGCAGCAGTCTAGCCTTCCGCCCGAGCGCCGGCCAGTCTCGCCGCCGGTTGTCGAACCTGCCGGGCGCTGCCGACGGCGGCGTGGGCGTCACGACACCACGCTGGTCTGCGCAAGCCCCGCATCGACGACCAGGGCGTGGCCGGTGATGCCGCGCGCGTCCGTCGAGGCGAGGAACAGCGCCGTGCGGGCGACGTCGTCCACCGACAGGCGGAACTTGAGGCACTGCTGCTCCAGGAACTCGCGCTCCGCCTCGGGCGTCGTCCACAGGGCACGCTGGCGCTCGGTGTCGATGGCGCCAGGCACGATCGCATTGACGCGGATGTTGCGTCCGCCCAGCTCCCGGGCAAGTGACCGGGTGAGGCCATGAATCGCCGCCTTCGACGCTGTGTAGCCGACCATCGCCGGCCGGCCGCGCATCCACGAGACCGAGCCCATGTTGATGATGGCCCCGCCGCCGGCGGCGGTCATCTGCGGCGCGACCGCCTGGGTGGCGAAAACCTGATGGCGCAGGTTCACCGCGAGGTTCTCGTCCCAGTAAGCGGGGGTCAGGTCTTCGAGGCGGTGGCGATCGTCGCGGGCGGCATTGTTGATGAGTACGGTGATCGGCCCCAGTGCCCCGGCCGCGGCAGCGATCGCCGCTTGCAGGGCGCCGACATCGCGGATGTCGCAGGGGTAGAAGCGCACCCGAGACTCGCCGTGCGCGGCAGCCGGCGCGACACCGAGTGATGCGAGGAGCGCCTGCGACGGCTCTTCGGCGATGTCGACAAACGCGACCCGGCAGCCCTGGCCGGCGAAGGCGGTGACCAGCGCGGCGCCGATCCCCGAGCCGCCGCCGGAAATGAAAACGGTCTGTCCGTCGAGGTCGGGATAGCGCGCGCTGGCAGGATCGCGTGCGGGGATGACGTCGGTCAAGGCGGTCTCCGGGGCCGCCGGTGCGGCCGCGGCGAGCTATAGCATGCCCGCGAATTTGCTGTCCAGAGGAGCGCACCGCCATAATGCCCGGCTCGGAGCCCGCCGCCATAATGCGCGGCTCGCCGACCGCATTCCTGCCGAGTCCCTCATCATGCCCGATCACGACTCTCGCCGTTCCCTCGAATCGCTGCGCAGCCAGCGCTGGTTCGGCGCCAACGACATGCGCGCCTTCGGCCACCGCCAGCGGTCCCAGGCGATGGGCATGCGCCGCGACGATTTCATGGGCAAGCCGGTGATCGCCATCGTCAACACCTGGAGCGATCTTTCGCCCTGCCACTCGCATTTGCGAGAGCGCGCCGAGGCCGTCAAGCGCGGCGTATGGCAGGCGGGCGGCTACCCGGTCGAGCTGCCGGCGCTATCGGTCGGCGAGGTGATGGTGAAGCCGACGACCATGCTCTATCGCAACTTTCTGGCGATGGAAACCGAGGAGCTCCTGCGCTCGCATCCGGTCGACGGCGCTGTGCTGCTGGGGGGCTGCGACAAGTCGACGCCGGGGCTGTTGATGGGCGCCATTTCCATGGACCTGCCGGCGATTTTCTGCCCGGCCGGGCCGATGGCGAATGGCTTCTGGCGCGGCAACCGGGTCGGAGCCGGCACCCACACGAAGGTGTACTGGGACGAGCTGCGCGCCGGCAACATCAACGCCGATGACTGGATCGATCTCGAAGGTCGCGGGGTGCGTACCACCGGCACCTGCAACACCATGGGCACCGCCTCGACCATGACCTCGATCGTCGATGCCATGGGCTTCACCCTGCCCGGCGCGTCGTCGGTTCCCGCGGTCGACAGCGGACACATCCGCATGGCCACCGATTGCGGCATCCGGTCGGTGGCCATGGTCTGGGAGGACCTCGCGCCGTCGCGCTTCCTCACCCGCGATTCCTTCGCCAATGCCACGGTCACGTACATGGCGCTGGGCGGCTCTACCAACGCCGCGGTGCATCTCATCGCCCTCGCCCGTCGCGCCGGCGTGCAACTCACGCTCGACGACCTCGACCGCGCCGGGCGCGAGATTCCGGTACTCGTCAATCTCTTCCCCTCCGGCGAATACCTCATGGAGGACTTCTTCTTCGCGGGTGGCCTGCCGGCGCTGCTGTCGCGCCTCTCCGATCGCCTCGCGCTCGATGCCCGTACCGTCAATGGCCGCACCCTCGGCGAGAACATCGCCGGCGCGAAGGTCTGGAACGAGGAGGTGATCCGTCCCCTCGAACGTCCCGTCACCGAGGCCGGGACGCGGGGCGCGCTGGCGGTGCTGCGGGGCAATCTCGCGCCCGACGGCTGTGTGGTGAAGCCGTCGGCGGCGACGCCGGCGCTGATGCGCCACACGGGTCCGGCGCTGGTCTTCGACGATCACGCCGACTTCACCGCCCGCATCGACGATCCGGACTTGTCCGTGACCCCCGACTCGGTGCTGGTGCTGCGCAACGCCGGGCCGGTCGGTGCACCGGGCTTTCCAGAGTGGGGCAACCTGCAGATTCCGAAAAAGATGCTCGCCCAGGGCGTGCGCGACATGGTGCGCATCTCCGACGCGCGCATGAGCGGCACCCACTACGGCACCTGCGTGCTGCATGTTGCGCCCGAGGCGGCTATCGGCGGACCGCTGGCGCTCGTCCGTACCGGTGACCGGATCGAGCTCGATGTGCCGGCACGGCGCATCCACCTGCATGTCGACGACGCCGAGCTCGCGCGGCGGCGCGCCGAGTGGACGCCCCGCCCGCAGCGCTACGAGCGCAGCTGGACGATGCTCTACCAGCAGCACGTGACGCAGGCCAACGAAGGCTGCGACCTCGACTTCCTCGAAACCGGATCCGCGAAAAAGGTGCCGGAGCCGGACATCTACTGACCGCGGACGAACGCCCGCAAACACGATTCCGAGGCGGCATGCGCCATCGACGGCGCGCGTCGCACCTCTCTCATCTCTCGCACTCTCCCGAGGTCGACCTGCCATGAAGCTTCCTGAAAACACGTTCAAGCGCGCCCTGCAGGCCGGCACCGTCCCCTGCGGCGTCTGGCTCATGAGCGGTGCGGCCTCGACGGCCGAGGCGCTGGGCTGCGTCGGCTTCGACTTCGTGGTGGTCGATATGGAGCACGTGCCCATCGACACGCCGCAGATGATCGACATCCTGCGCGCCATCGCCGGCACGCCGGCTTCCGCGATCGTGCGCGTGCCGTGGAACGACCTGGTGATGATCAAGCGCGCCCTCGATGCCGGGGCGCAGACCCTGATGATCCCGTTCGTGCAGAACGCCGACGAGGCGCGCCGGGCGGTGGCGGCGACCCGCTATCCGCCGGAAGGCATCCGCGGTCTCGCGGCGATGCACCGCGCCAGTCGCTACACCACGGTGCAGGGCTATCCGCAGGCCGCTGCTGCAGAGATCTGCGTGGTGGTGCAGGTCGAGACACCGGCGGCGATCGACGCCATGGAGAGCATCGCCGCCGTGCCCGGCGTCGATTCCATCTTTGTCGGACCGGGCGACCTGTCCGCGGCGATGGGTCACTACGGCAACATCGCCCATCCCGACGTGCTGGTGCGGCTCGAGGAAGCCGCGCGTACCTGCAAGCGGCTCGGCAAGCATTGCGGCATCGTCGGCGGCAACCCCGATCTGGTGAATCGTTTCCTGCAGTATGGCTACAGCTGGGTGGCGATCGGCTCGGACATGGGTTTCATGGTCGGGCGCGCCCAGGAATGGCTCGGCAAGGTCAAGGACACCATGCCGGCGCCGCCGGTCGCACCGGGTCCGTACTGATCGGGCGGCCGCGATCATGACTTTCGATTTCACCCGCTACGTTCGCCTGGAAGGACTCGCCTCGGGCGAGAGCTCGGCGTTCGGCGCGACCTTCACGACTACCGGCGGCGACGCGGTGGAAGTCGCGAGCTTCGGCCCCGGTGTGTTCCGCCTGCGCATCGGCGCACATGCCAAGGCAGACTACGGCATCGTGCAGGGACGCGCCCAGTCCTGCGCCGTCGATCGACAGGACGACGCCTGGGTGTTCACCGCCGGCGACGCGCGACTCACCTTGCGCGACGGACCGTTGCGCTTCGCCCTCGACTGGCGCGGCGCGACGGTGCTCGGCTCGATTACCGACCAGCACTTCCGCGGTTGGACCCGGTTGCCCGCATTCGGGCGCGCGGCGGAGGGCGACGCGTGGATCGGATCCTTCGCGTTGCTCTCGCACGAAGCGGTCTTCGGCCTCGGCGAAAAGTTCGGCCGGCTCGACAAGCGGGGCCAGCTCATCCACTCCGAGGTGCACGACGCGCTGGGGGTCAACACTGGCCTCTCGTACAAGAACACGCCCTTCGCGTGGAGCCCGGGAGACGGCCAGGGGGCATGGGGCGTATTCGTGCACACTCCTGGGCGCGTCGATCACGGCGTCGGCCATCCCGACTGGTCACATCGCAGCTACGCGGTGGTGGTGGAGGACGAGGCCCTCGACGTGTTCCTGTTCGCCGGTGACACGCCCGCCGCGATCATCGACCACTACACGGCGCTGACCGGCCGACCGCCGCAGGTGCCGTTGTGGAGTCTCGGCCTCTGGATTTCGCGCGCCTATTACCGCACCCCGGAGGAAGCCGCCGCGGTCGCCGCGCGCATTCGCGAGCGACAGATACCCTGCGATGTCCTCACCCTCGACGGCCGCGCGGCCTGGGAGGTCGAGACGCGCTTCAATTTTCGCTGGGATCCGGCGCGCTTTCCCGATCCTCGCGCGGCGCTCGCCAGGATCAAGGCGCACGAACTCAAGATCTGCGTCTGGGAATATCCCTACGTATCGGTCCACGATCCGCTGTTTCATGAACTCGGGTCGCGCGGCTACCTACTCAAGACCGCAGCGGGTGAGCCGTACGTGTTCGACTGGGACACGGCACCGGGTACGAGTCCCTTCGGCAAGGTGCTGACCCCGCTGCCGCCGAGCGGCATCGTCGACTTCACCCACCCCGACGCCTACGCGTGGTGGCGCGACGCCCACCAGCAGCTCTTCGCCGACGGCGTCGACGTGTTCAAAAGCGATTTCGGCGAGCACGTGCCCGACAACGCGGTCGCGCACAACGGCGATTCCGGGCGGCGGCTGCACAACGTGTATCCGCTGCTCTACAACCAGTGCGTGTTCGAGGCGACCGCCAAGTTCCAGCGGTCGGAGGACGGACCACCGATGGTCTGGAGTCGCGCCGGCTGGTCAGGCGAGCAGCGCTATCCGATCGGCTGGGGCGGCGATCCGCAAAGCGATTGGGAGGGTCTGGCGGGGTCGATCCGTGGCGGCCTGTCGTGGGGCATGACCGGCAATCCCTGCCACAGCTCCGACATCGGCGGCTTCTACGGTGCGGCGCAGCCCTCGGCCGAGCTCTTCCTGCGCTGGCTACAGGCGACGGTGTTCAGTTCCCACATCCGCCTGCATGGCATCGGCGAGCGCGAGCCATGGGCGTTCGGCGACCAAGCCGAAGCCATCGCCCGGCGCTGGCTCGAATTCCGCTATCGGCTGATTCCCTACCTGCATCGGGTGATCGGTGCGGCGACCACGACCGGCATGCCGGTGATGCGAGCGATGCCGCTCGCCTTTCCCCGCGAGGCGCTGGTGGCGCGCTTCGAGACCCAGTTCCTGTGCGGCGATGCGCTGCTGGTGGCGCCGATCACCCGGCCGGGGGGCGCCGTCGAGATCGCACTGCCGCCGGGCGCGTGGTACGACCTCGCCAGCGGCGAGCGCTACGCGGGCCGGCAAGTGCTGCGCTACCACGCGCCGCTCGACGGCTTTCCGGTATTCGGCCGCGAGGGGCATGCCCTGCCGCTGGGTCGCGCGGTGCAGCACACCGGCGAGATCGACCTCGCACGTCCGCTCGAATCCCTGTGGCTGTTCGGCGCGCCGGCGCAACCCCTCGAAGGCTTCGCGCAGGCCGCTATCGCAGCCGGACCCGACGGCGCGTTGCAGGTGCGCGTCGCGGACGGCATCGACGTGCGACAGTTCGGCGACGCGCAGGTACCGATCGAGCGGCGTTGACGGCAATAGCGTGCAGCACTGGGTGAGGACGGGTCCCGCAGCCACCACCGCCAGCCGCGCCGATCGAACGCCCGTCGGGCGATGCTGCCCAGACGCAGCGCTCGACATCGGACCTACCCCGCGCATGGCGTCCCACGCTGCCCCGATGGCACGGCATGCCGCGTGCGGACTCGCTACTGGTAGCAACTCAGGCCGGCGGCGAGTCGGCGTCGCGTTCCAGCAACCCGGTGAGCTCGCCGATGGCGAGTGCCTTGTCGATGCAATGGTCGAAGCCCGCCTGCTCGGCGCCGCGGCGCATGCCCGCGTCGAGGCCGTCGCCGCTCATCATCACGAGCTGCATGCCCGGGCGCGGAAAGAGCGCGCGGATCTGCCGCGCGGCGTCGAAGCCGGACAGGCGCGGCATGTGGATGTCGAGCAGCACGAACTCGGGCTCCCACGCCCGGGCCATCTCGACGGCTTCTAAGCCGTCGGCGGCGGCGCGCACCTCGTGCCCGAGCTCCTCGAGGAGGTCGGCGAGGGAGGCGCGCACCGCCGCGCTGTCGTCGGCGATCAACACCCGCCGGCTTAATTTGGCCGAGGACGCGGGCGGATCGAGCACCGGCACCGACGTGCTCGTACCCTGGTCCGCGGCGGACTGCGCCACGCCGGCCTTGGGCAGGCGCACGACGACCCGCAGGCCACGCCCGGGGGATTCGAGCATCATCGCGCCACCGTGCAGGCGCACGATGGCAGCCGCGAGCGGCAGCCCCAGGCCGAGCCCCTGGGCTTGTCTGTGGCCGTCGCCTTCCCCGCCGTCGGCGAATTCCAGGCCATGCGCCTGCATATCAACGGATAGGCCTGGTCCCTCGTCCTCGATCGTGACCACGATGCCATCGGCTTCCTCACGCGCCGCAAGCGCGATGCGCGCCCCATCCGAGCCATAGCGCGCGGCATTGTCGAGCAAGGCCGCGAACACCCGGCCGAGCCGCCCGGCATCCGCATCGATCGCCGGCATCGCGGCGGGCACGTCGAGGTCGACCTGCTGGCGCCGGGACTCGAGCAGAGGGCGCGCGGCCTGTCGCGCACGCTCGAGCACGGGCTGGAGCTCGACCGCGGCGCGCTCCAGAACGAGATCACCGCGCGCCAGGCGATCGGCGTCGCTCACCGCGTCGAGCGCACGCGCCATCCCGGCCAGCTGCCGCTCGATGATATCCACAATGGGCGTAAGACCCGGGTCAGTGCGGCTCTTGAGCCGCAGGAGGTGTACGGCGTTGTGCACCGGCGCGACGAAGTTGCGCAACTCGTGGGTGAGCAGGCGCAGGAACGCCGGCCGCTGCGTGGTCGATGCCTGCGTCGACGGGTCGGGCAATTTTTCGGATGGGTTCATGCGGGTGGCGGTCCGGGGGGGGGTCGGGGCAGCCGGCATTGGAACCCACAACGCGCCGGGGGTTCCGGAGGCCGCGCAGCCCGGGCTAGTCGGGGAACAACCGCCGCACCTTGGCGAGCTCCCACGCCGTGTTCTGGGCCACCTTGGCGGGAGGATGGGCGGTCATCCGCGCCAGGGTCATGCACGCCAGCAGTTGCAACACGTCCTTGGGCTCGCCGGTGCCGGCTATATCGTGCAGGGCGGCCACGTAATGGCTATGGTTGAACCTGCCGTGCTCGGTGAACTCGGTCTGGGCGAACACATCGCTGTTCACCTTCTGCAGAGCCGCGAGGCCCTCCAGCAGCTGGTGGATCTGTTCGTGCGTCATCGTCGGCATGGCATGGCTCCCCAGGTGACTTCGAGGAAGTTATCGACGCACCACGTTACGCGGTGCGGCGGCGGCGACATCCGGTGGACCGCGCACGCCGCCATTACACCGCATCGCGCGGCGGGCGCAGCTTGACGTGGATGTTTTTTTCCTGGGTAAAGGCGAAGAGCTCTTCGATCGACTCCTCGCGTCCGAACCCGGATTGCTTGGTTCCGCCGAACGGCGCACCAAGAAAATGCTTGCCCACTTCGTTGATCCAGACGAATCCCGCGTTCACGGCCATTGCGGTACGGTGCGCGCGCGACACGTCGTTGGTCCAGATCGCGCAGGTAAGACCATAGGGCACGCTGTTCACTTCGGCGAGCATCGCCTGCTCGTCCGACCATGGCAGGACCGCGAGCACCGGTCCGAAAATCTCCTCGCGGGCGATACGCATCGACTGCCGGACATCGGCGAACACAGTCGGCTCAACATAGAATCCGTTGGCGAGCGCCGGGTCCGCGGGCCGGCCCCCGCCGCACAGGAGCCGTGCGCCCTCCGCCTTCGCCGAGGCGATGTACTCCAGAACACGCTCCAACTGCGCGCGGCTCACGATCGCTCCCATGGTGGTCTCGGGATCGGTCGGCACGCCGGGACGATAGCGCGCGATGGCCCGGCCGATGCCTTCCAGCACCGCGTCGTAGATACTCGCGTGGACGAACGCTCGGCTGGTCGAGCCGCAGGACTGGCCGCACCAGGTGAAGTTCATGCCGGCGATCACCGCGTTGGCGACTTCAGTCGGATCGGCGTCGGAATAGGCGATCAACGCGTTCTTGCCGCCGAGCTCGAGCAGCACCGGCTTCACCGTGTCGCTGGCCGCGCGCATGACGGCGCGGCCAGCGGCCACACTGCCGATGATCGCCACCATGGCGATGCGCGGATGCGCCGCCAGGGCCGCGCCGGTCTCGCGCCCGCCGGGGAGTACGTTGAACACCCCCGGCGGCAGGAGGTCGTGCACCAGCTCGGCCAGGCGCAGCGACGATAGCGGCGACTGGTCTGGAGGCTTCACCAGGATGCTGTTGCCCGCGGCGAGCGGCGCCGCCGATTTGCCGGCGGCGAACATGAAGGGGTGGTTGAACGGAATGATGCGCGCCACCACGCCGCGCGGCTCGCGCACCGAAAAGTTCACGGCGTCGGGTCCCATCGGAATCGATGCCCCCTTCATCTCGGTGACCAGGCCCGCAAAAAAGTCGAGCTGCGCCGCAGCGATCAGCGCATCACTGGTCATCTCCCGCACTGGATTGCCGCAGTTCGCGGCGTCGAGCCAGGCGAGCTCGTCGGCATGCGTGCGCAGGATCTCGGCCATGCGTCGCAGGATCCGTGCGCGCTCGAGCGGGAGCACCCTACGCCACGTCTCGAAGCCGGCGTGCGCCGCCTCGACCGCTGCGTCGACGTCGGCGGTCGACGCTACGCCGACGTCGCCCAGGGATTCGCCGGTCCCGGGGTTGTAGGTGGGTGCGTAACCGCCCGCGGGTGCGTGCCAGGCGCCACCGTAGTACGCGTCACGATGCTCCGGTAGGCGTGAGATCGATGAATGCGAGGACGACATCGCGCCCCTTCAGGACACGGCTTTGCGCCGGCGCCGCGGCACGGCCAGTCGGCCGAGCCAGGCATTGACGCCGATCGCCAGCACGAACAGCACGGTCAGCAGCGCATACATGCGCGGCATGTCGAACACCGCATAAGCCTGGATGATGAGGTAGCCCAGGCCCTGGTTGGACAGCTTGGTCTCGGCGAGCAGCGTGCCGATGATCGCCACGCCGAGGCCAAGGCGCAGGCCGTTGACGATCGGCGCGCGCATCGCCGGCAGGTAGATCTTGGTGATCATCTGTGCCGTGGTCAGGCGAAAGCTCCGGCCGACGCGGATCAGAACCTTGTCGATCTCACGAATGCCCGAGGCGGCGCTCACCACCACCGGAAAAAAGCACGACAGCACGCCCATCGCGATCTTCGACCCCGAGCCGACGCCGAACCACATGATCATGATGGGGAAAAAGATGATCTTCGGCGTCGGGCCCAGGTAATAGATGAACGCCTCGTAGGCCCGCGACAGGAAGCGGTTGGAGCCGAGCGCGATGCCCACTGCGAGTCCTGCCAGCCCGCCGATCAGCACCGCGACCCCGACCTCCATCGCGGTAATGCCGAGGTTGCGGTAGAACTCCGGGCGTTCGAGCAACCCGAACAGCGCACGCCCGATTTTGATCAGCGATGGCACCACGTCGCGGAACAGCCAGCCCGAGGCCGCCAGCGCCTCCCAGGTGGCGAGCAGCGCCACGATGATGGCAAGCCGAAGCCACAGCACGCGGTTGACGCGGGCCGGCGGCCGCTGCGTGCCGATCAGGTACCCGGGCGCAGCCATCGCTCGAGGCGTTCGGTGATGGCGAAGAACACCACGCTCACCAGGATAACGAACAGGATGGCCCCGTAAGTGCCCGGCATGTCGTAGCGCTCGGCAAGCTCGTTGATGAGTTGTCCGAGGCCGCCGAAGTTGATCAGGAATTCCACGCCGACGATATTGATCATCGCGAATATCAGGCCGAGGCGCAGGCCCACGAAGATCGATGGCATCGCCGCGGGCAGCAGGATCTTGCGAAAGAGTTGCGCATTGGTCAGCCGGAAGCTGCGGCCGACGTTCACCAGCACGCCGCGCGCACCGGCGAGGCCTTCTACGGTCTTGAGTATCACCGGTGGCAGGCCGGCGGCAAAGCCGATCATGACAATGGTGGTCGCGCTGCGCCCGAAGATCACCAGGAACAGCGGATACATGAGCACGATCGGCGCCGAGGCGAGCGCCGCGACCCAGGTCTCGGTCGCAAGGCGGAGCAGCCGGAACCGGTAGAGGAGCATGCCGACGCCGATGCCGACCACGGACACCAGAAGGCTCGCCCACAGCACCTCGAACGCTGTCTGGCCGAACCGGTGCAGCACGTCCTCCTCGACCACGATGCGCGGTAGCGCCGCGAGGATCTGGGTGGGGCGCGGCACGATGAAGCCATTGATCACGCCGACGGCGATCATGCCCTCGACGATGGCGAGCAGCAGCACCAGACTGCCGATCCCGAGCACCGGCGGCCATAGTCGCGATTCAGCGAGTGCCCGGGCCATCAGCGCCGCTCCCCTGCGTGCAGAGCGCGCGACTCGTCCTCGCGCATGCCGAGACTCGCTTCCTCCCGAAGGTCGTGCCAAATCTCCGCGACATAGCGACCGAACGCGTCGCTGCCCACCACCTCGGAATCACGTGGATGGGGCAGGGCAATGTCGACCACCCGCTTCACCCGACCCGGCCGATAGGTCATCACCAGCACGCGGTCGGAGAGCTGCACGGCTTCGGTGATGTTGTGGGTGATGAGCAGCGTGGTTTGCTTCAGGGCCTGCTGGATCTGCAGCACCTTGTCGCCGAGCAGCAGGCGCGTTTGCTCATCGAGCGCGGCGAAGGGCTCGTCCATTAGCAAAATCTTGGGCTCGGATGCGAGCGTGCGGGCCAGCGACACGCGCTGGCGCATGCCGCCGGACAGTTCGCCCGGGTAGCGGTTCTCGAAGCC
>JBDSND010000020.1:0-4256 GCA_039915505.1 Casimicrobiaceae bacterium | reverse complement strand
TAATGGCGTCTGCGCTGGCGATGGACAAGTGGCGCACCAAGCTGGTCTGGCAGGCGAGCGGCATTCCCACGCCGCGGTATGCGATCGCCACGGCAGACACCGACTGGCACGCGGTCGCCTCGGATGTGGGCTTGCCGCTCATCGTCAAGCCGGCGCGCGAAGGTTCGACCATCGGGATCACCAAGGTGGCAGATGCCGGGTCGCTCGAGGCCGCCTATCGCGAGGCTGCCCAGCACGACGATCTCGTCCTCGCCGAGTCGTTCGTCGAAGGCGTCGAGCTCACGGCGTCGATCGTCGGTGACCGGGCATTACCGCTCATCCGGATCGAAGCCCCCCTAGGTAACTACGACTATCACAACAAGTATTTTTCGGACGACACGAAGTACTTTTGCCCGGCGGGCTTGCCCGAGGCGCAGGAGATGCGGATCCGCGCCCAGTCGCTGGAGGCGTTCCGGCTTATCGGTTGCGCAGGCTGGGGTCGCCTCGACCTGATATTGCGAGCGGACGGCCGTTACGAGTTCCTCGAGGTGAATACGTCGCCCGGCATGACCGGTCACTCGCTCGTGCCGATGGCCGCGCGCGCCGCGGGCATCGATTTTCCCGACCTGTGCGTCGACATCCTGCGAGGCGCGCATGTGGGATGACGCGCGGCAATTGAATGCGGTGGCTCTGGTGCTCACCGCCATCTCCGTGCTGCTGCTTGCCTGGGGTGCGATGTCCTGGGCGGCGCGCCGGCCGGCCTTCGAGTTCCAGGAGATCGTGGTGACCGCGCCGCCCGCGCGTATCAATGCCGCGCACCTCGAGGCGGTGATCCGAGACGAACTCAAGGGCACGTTCTTCACCATGAACCTCGATCGTGGCCGCACCGCACTTGCCCGGGTGCCATGGGTGCGTCGCGTGGCGCTGCGCCGGCAGTGGCCGCACCGGCTCGAAGTCATCATCGAGGAACATGTCCCGCTGGCTCGCTGGAATGACAACGCGCTGGTCAATGGCCAAGGCGAGGTGTTCGTGGCGAATTACAAGAACGCCTTACCGCGCTTTAGCGGACCGGACGGAGCCGCGCAGGAAGTCACCCGCCGCTATCGCGAATGGGGCGCGCAACTCGCGGCGCTGTCGCTTGGCATCGACGAGATGCGGCTGTCCCCACGCGGCGGCTGGTACCTGCATGTAGCCAACGACAACGGTCCGCTCGGGATCGAGCTCGGCCGGGACGATCCCGCAGGTGCGCTCGCGCGGTTCGTCGTGATCTACGAGCGAACCATCGGTGCGCTCGCTCGTGCCGGGACCAATGTCGAGCAGGTCGACCTGCGCTACCGCAATGGCTTCGCCGTCAAGGTCCCGGGCTTTCGCGAGCGCGCACCCAGGAAAGCCGCATGACGAGCATGCGTGCCATCGCTGCCGAGGGTTATCGCGCCGACCGTATTGCGACGCGTGGGATGAAGGCGCGGATCGCGAAGGGCATCGGTTTGGCCCCGATCGCGCGCCCTCCGACAGGACTACCGACGGTGCCGCGTTGCCATTCCGGCGCAGGCGCCACGCATGAGCACGGCAGCATCCGGTCCCGGCCGGACCGTGGGCATCACGCGCCGCGCGGCACGGCGCGTCCGCAAAAAGAAGGCAGGGGATGGTGAAGGAAAACAAGAACCTCGTGGTGGGGCTCGACATCGGCACCTCGAAGATCGTGGCGATCGTCGCGGAGATCGCGCCCGACGGCGCCTTCAACGTGATCGGCCTCGGCGCGCAGCCGTCGCGGGGCCTCAAGAAGGGTGTGGTGGTGAACATCGAGGCGACGATGGCCTCGATCCAGCGCGTCCTGGAGGAGGCAGAGCTGATGGCGGACTGCCGGATCACCGAGGTCTACACGGGGATCGCCGGCAGCCACATCCGCAGCCTCAACTCGAGCGGCATGGTTCCGATCAAGGAGAAGGAAGTCACCCAGGGCGACATCGATCGCGTGGTCGAGACGGCCAAGGCGATCGCCATCCCCAACGACCAGCAGATCCTGCACATCCTGCCGCAGGAATTCATCATCGACGGGCAGGAAGACGTGCGTGAGCCGCTGGGGATGAGCGGTGTGCGACTGGAAGTGAAGGTACACATCGTGACCGGCGCGGTCTCGGCCGTCGAGAACATCACGAAGTGCGTACGACGCTGCGGCCTTGAAGTGAAGGACATCATCCTCCAGCCGCTGGCGTCGTCGATCGCGGTTCTCAACGAAGACGAAAAGGAGCTCGGCGTATGCCTCATGGACATCGGTGGCGGCACGACGGATCTCGCGGTTTTCTCCGGCGGCGCGATCCGCCACACCGCCGTAATTCCGATTGCGGGGGACCAGGTCACCAACGACATCGCGATGACCCTGCGCACGCCCACCAAGGAAGCCGAAGAGCTCAAGATCCGCCACGGCTGCGCGCTGCGCCAGCTCGCCAACCCCAACGAAATGATCGAGGTCCCCGGCGTCGGCGAGCGCGGCCCGCGGAAGCTATCGCGGCAAACACTCGCCGAAGTGATCGAACCGCGCATTGAGGAGCTGTACACCCTCGTCCAGGCGGAGCTTCGCCGCAGCGGGTTCGAGGAGCTGCTCTCCTCCGGGATCGTGCTCACGGGGGGCAGCGCCCTCCTGCAGGGAATGACCGAGCTCGGGGAGGAAGTCTTCCACCTGCCGGTGCGCGTTGGCGTGCCGGCGTATGCCGGCGGGCTCGCCGATGTGGTGAAGAGCCCGCGCTATGCCACCGCGGTCGGCCTGCTCTACGAAGGCCGCGACCAGTATTTGCATGCCGAGCAGTCGCGTGCCCAGATCAGCGGGCTCTCGGGTGTGGCGGAACGCATGAAGCAGTGGTTCAAGTCGAACTTCTAATCAGATGACAGTGGGCAGATGACAGTTGACAGACAACAAGCGCCAAAGCGAATGCAGCAGACCAGCAGTAGCAACCATGCAACACAACGGCGAGGGCGGATCGGGAGTGCTGTTAATGACTCCTGTCAACTGACCTTTGACCACGGAACCCGACAGGAGAAAGGAAGTCGCCATGTTTGAAATCATCGACCAATCCGCAGTAGAAGGAGCCATCATCAAGGTGATCGGAGTGGGTGGCTGCGGCGGCAACGCCGTGGAGCACATGATCGCCAGGAATCTCGGCGGCGTGGAGTTCATCTGCGCCAATACCGACGCCCAGGCGCTCAAGCGTTCCACCGCGAGGACGCAGCTGCAGCTCGGCAGTGCCCTGACCCGCGGGCTCGGCGCCGGGGCCAAGCCCGAGATCGGTCGCGATGCCGCCAATGAGGATCGCGATCGCATCAGCGAGATCATCGAAGGTGCCGACATGCTGTTCATCACGGCCGGCATGGGCGGTGGCACGGGCACCGGCGCGGCGCCGGTGATCGCCGACATCGCCAAGACCATGGGCATCCTCACGGTCGCCGTGGTGACCCGACCATTCTCATTCGAGGGTAAGCGCCAACGCGTCGCCACCGCCGGCATCGAAGAGCTCGCCAAGAAGGTCGACTCCCTCATCGTCATCCCCAACGACAAGCTGATGATGGTGTTAGGCGAGGACGTGTCGGTGCTCGACGCCTACGCGGCAGCCAACGACGTGCTGCATGGCGCCGTTTCCGGCATCGCCGAGGTGATCAACAATCCGGGCCTGGTGAACGTCGACTTCGCCGACGTGCGCACCGTGATGGGCGAGGTGGGCATGGCCATGATGGGCTCGGCCACAGCGGCTGGTCCGGACCGGGCGCGTACCGCCGCCCAGCAGGCCGTGAAGAGCCCGCTGCTCGAGGATGTGAACCTGCTCGGCGCGCGCGGCGTGCTGGTGAACATCACCGCATCGGCAGGCCTCAAGATGAAGGAGTACCACGAGGTCATGCACACCATCAAGGAGTTCACGGCCGAGGACGCGATGGTCATCGTCGGCACCGTGATCGACGACACGATGGAAGACCGGTTGCGCGTGACCATGGTCGCGACGGGCCTCGGCGGTGCGGCGCAATCCAAGCGCACGCCGAACATGCAATTGGTCGAGACCGTTAGCGCGCGGACGGGCACCGACGATGCAATGGGCCACCGTCAGGAACATGCGGGCAATCCCAACTATGACGACTTCGATGCACCTGCGGTCGTCCGTCGCGGACGGGCACACGCGTCGGCCGCCATGCCCGCGTTCGATGCCGCGGAGATCCCTGCATTTCTCCGTAAGCAGGCGGACTGACGCGCAACGCGGGTAGTGGTGCCGGGCTCGCGCGAGCGGGCCCGG
>JBDSND010000014.1:0-13430 GCA_039915505.1 Casimicrobiaceae bacterium | reverse complement strand
GCCTGCCCGCTCCACGCACTTCGACCGCTGCCGTACCCCCCGCCCCACGCAGACATCCAACGATGCCCACCTGGCTTGCCGCCGCGCTGCCGGTTGTTGTTGCCGGCGTCGCCTCGACCGTGACCCTAGCGCTCCTCCTGCGCCACCGCCGATCGTTGCCCTTCGACGCCCCCAATGCGCGGTCCCTGCATGTCCGCCCAGTGCCGCGGGTCGGCGGGATGGCGGTGCTGGCCGGTGGCGCGGCGGCTGGCCTGGTCGGCGGTACGGCCCTGCCGGGCGGAGTTGCGGTCTGGTCAGCCCTGGGGCTCATCGCCGCCGTTTCCCTGGCGGACGACGCGCGTGGCGTGCACCCGGCGCTGCGCCTGCCCATCCATCTCGTCGCAGCGCTCGTCGCCGTAACCGGTCTGCTGCACGCGTCCGGCTCCACCCCGGGCTGGTATATCGCGGCGGGGCTCGTGCTAGGCATCGCCTGGAGTGCGAACGCCTTCAATTTCATGGACGGCTCGGACGGTCTCGCGGCGGCGATGGCGATCGCGGGGCTCGTCGCCTATGCCTTCGGTACGCCGTCGTCGCCACGGGCGATGCTGTACTGGTCGCTGGCCGCCGCGGTCGTGCCCTTTGCGGTCATGAATTTTCCCCCGGCCCGGGTATTCCTCGGCGACGGCGGGGCGGTCCCGCTCGGTTTCGTGGCCGCGGCCTGCGGTGCCGGAGAATGGCTGCTCGGGGCCTGGCCGGCTTGGTTCGGACTGCTGGTGTTCCTTCCGTTTTGGGCTGATGCCACGCTGACATTGTTCCGACGGCTGGTGCGTCGCGAGCGGGTCTGGGAGGCGCACCGCGACCATTGCTACCAGCGGCTGCATCGAATGGGCGCCGACCACCGCGGTACGCTCCTGATCTACGGCGTGCTCATGGCGGCCTGTGCAGGGTCCGCGGTGGCGACCCTGCAACTCGAACCTGCCGTGGGCTGGATCGTCTTAAGCGGGTGGTGCGTGGTGCTGGGGAGCCTCTACCTCGGCGTTGATTATCATTGGCGGCGTCGTCGTCCGTCCCTCTTATGAAGCGCTCACCGAACTTTCGCGCGAGTCTTGCCTTCGCTCACGACCTGGCGGCCGCGGGCGTGGCGTGGCTCGCCATGTACTGGCTGCGCTTCAACCTCGACGAGCACGTCCCGTACCTCACGGACATGCTCTGGACGCTCACCTGGATCCTGCCGTTGCAGGGTGCGATCTTCCTGGCGTTCGGTCTGTACCGGGGTCTCTGGCGGTTCGCGAGCCTGATCGACCTGCAGCGCATCGTGCTGGCCGCCGGGGTCGGGGCGGTGCTGGTGCCGCTGGTGGTGGTGATGCTGCAGCTGCAGGCGATCATCCCGCGCAGCGTCCTCATCCTCTATCCGCTGGTGCTGATCTTCCTCATGGCCGGGGATCGTTTTGCCTACCGCGCCTGGAAGGAGCATCGGCTCTACAGTCCGCTCGCCGCGCTTGGCGAGCCGGTGCTGGTGATCGGCGCAGGGGAGGCCGGTGCGCGGCTGACCGCAGAGCTTGCGCATAGCCGGCAATGGCGGGTGGTGGGATTGCTCGACGACGATCCGGATAAGCAGGGTAGCGTGCTGCGGTCGGTGAGCGTGCGCGGCCCCATCGCCGAGCTTCCGCAATGGGCCGAGAAATACGGAGTGCGCAAGATCATCATCGCGTTGCCCTCGGCGGCCCACGGTGTGCGCCGCCGGGTTGCCGAGATCTGTGCGGCTAATGGCCTCGAGGCGCTGACCGTGCCGTCCTACGAGGACCTCATCAGCGGCCGGTCGCTGCTGACCACCATACGCAACGTCGAGGTCGACGATCTGCTGGGACGCGATCCGGTCGATCTCGACAGCGCCGGCATCGGCGACTGGCTCGGCAATCGCGTGGTGCTGGTCACCGGAGCCGGCGGTTCGATCGGTGCCGAGCTCTGCCGGCAGATCGCCCGTTTCCGGCCGGCCAAGCTCGTCCTGTTCGATGTCTCCGAGGCGGCCCTCTACGAAATCCAGATCGCCCTTGCCGATGCCTTCGCCCAGCTGCCCGTGGTCTCGATGGTCGGCGACGTCAAGGATGCCACCCTCGTCGAGAAAGTCGTCGACGACCAATCGCCCAACGTCGTCTTCCACGCTGCCGCGTACAAGCACGTGCCGCTCATGGAGGATGCGAATGCCTGGCAGGCCGTGCGCAACAACGCCTACGGCACCTGGGTGCTGGCACGCGCCGCGGTGGCGGCGAAGGTGGAGAAATTCGTGCTGGTCTCGACTGACAAGGCGGTCAATCCCACCAGTGTGATGGGGGCCTCCAAGCGAATGGCGGAGATCGTGTGCCAGGCCCAGCAAGGCGGGGGCACGCAGTTCGTGCTGGTGCGGTTCGGCAACGTGTTCGGCAGCGCCGGCAGCGTCATCCCGCGCTTTCGCGAGCAGATCGTGCGCGGCGGCCCGGTCACAGTCACCCATCCCGATATCACCCGCTACTTCATGTCGCTGGCCGAGGCGACCCAGCTGCTGCTGCAGGCGGCGCTGCAGGGCAAGGACGGCGAGATCCTGGTGCTCGACATGGGGGAGCCGGTGCGCATCCTCGATCTCGCCCGCGATCTCATCCGCCTATCCGGTGCCGATCCCGAGCGTATCCCCATCGTGTTCACGGGGCTGCGCCCCGGCGAGAAGCTCTACGAGGAGCTGCTCACCTCCGAGGAAGCGACGCTGCCCACCCGGCACGCGAAGCTGCGCATCGCCCAGGCACGCCCGGCGAATCGCGACGCGGTCGGCCAGATGCTGGCGTGGTGCGAGCGCGATCGCATTGCCGACGACGCCGAGGTACGCGCGCGCTTGAAGTCGTGGATTCCGGAGTACGCGCCGCCTGCCGGGGCGCCTGTACAGCCCATTCCCGCCGGACCACCGGGCGACACCACGGCCGCGCTCCCCGTTCCGCTGCGAGCGCAGCGGCGCAAGTAGCGCAGGACCGCCATCCGCCGGTGGACGGTGGCTCGGGCGGCTCGGGCAGCTCGGGCAGCTCGGGCAGCTCGGGCGGCTCGGGCGGCTCGGGCGGCTCGGGGTGCGGCACACGGCGTCCTCGCGCTTCAGCCGGGTTGCGGTCGCGGGTCGAGCACCGGGGCGATCGATCGCGCATGCAGGCGCTCGCCCAGGCCGAGCAGGGCCGCGGTCATGCACCACAACGCCTTGGCGCTGTTGCCGAACAGAAAGTCGTCGGTCACGTTTTTGAGCAGGAACCCCACCAGGATCACGAGGCCGAGCAGCCCCAGGATCGCAAGCTCGTCCGACGCAGCGCGCAGGTAGCCCGCAAACCGCCATGCCATGCCGGCCAGGGCCAGGGAAAAGGCGACCAATCCGACAATGCCGGTCTGCAGCCACTGCCCGACGAACAGGTTGTGCGCGTGCGCGAGCAACGGGTCGGCAAGCTCGCGCACGAGCTCACCCGCGAGGATGTGGCGACCGAAGCCGTAGCCGGCGATCGGTCGCGCCTCGATCTTGTCGGCGACGCGTGCCCACAACGCAAGGCGGGGATCGCCGGCCAGGCTTTGCTCGACCGAGGTGTGCGGGGGATATCGGGCTTCGGCGCGATCGTGGGCTGCCATGAAGAAGGCGAGGCCGAGGACGGCCGCGATCCCGACGAAGAGCGCGTACCACGGCCAACGCGCGCGTTGAGCGAGCCGCGGCCAGCGCCAGGCGATCCCCGCGATTGCGGCAAGCATTGCGCCGAGCAACGCGATCCAGACCATGCGCGCGTCGGTGAGCCTGGCGCTCGCCAATAGCAATGGCAGGAACAGCAGGGCCGCGATCCGGCCGTCGTGACCGTTGGCGAGCCCGAGGGGTTGCGGGACAAGGGCGAGGATGAGCCACGGGGCGGCCAGCACGATGAAGGTCGAGTAGCTGCCACTGCCGGCGTGCATGCTATTAGGGTTCCAGCCGCCGGGCAGGAGCGCCATGGCGCAGGCGGCGGTTGCCAGCGCCACCAGAGAGATCAGCACGCCACCGGCGATCTTGTGGAGGTTCGCGAAGTTTGCCGCGGCGATGTAAAACGCGCCGGCGAGCAGCGCGTTGTCGAGAATCTCGCCCTTGAGTTCGTGGCGGGTGTAGCGCGGGTCGATCGACCAGAACCACGACAGCGCCGACCACGCGAACCAGCAGCCGACCGGGACCAGGATGGTGGCCGGTGGCCACGGTGGTGGGTGCCCGTCGCCCCGCCGCCAGCGCCATGCCTGGCCCGCGACCAGGAGCAGGATTGCCACGAACGCGCTGGACCGCCAGAACGTGCCGAAATTCGTCGCGGCGAACGCAATGTAGACGGCACAGGCGCTCGCGAGCCAGCGGTTATAATTCATGTCCATCAGCACAAAGGCCCGGCGCGCCTCGGGCCGCGCGAGCGGCGCAAGTGTACTCTGGTGCTCCCCGCCATGCGCATCCTGCTCGTCAAGCGTGACAAGATCGGCGATCTGGTGCTCACCACCGCGATCATCGATCATCTTGCCGCCACGCTCCCCGACATCGAGATCCACCTCCTCGCCAACGATTACAACGCGTGGGTCGTCGCCGGCATGGCCGCGCTGCGCCGATTGTGGGTCTATCCGCGCGTGCGCCACGGCGGCCGGTTGCGTCTGGGCGCGGCGCTCGCCCAGGTGCCGTTGGCCATTGCCCTGCGGCGGATGCGCTTCGAATGGGCGATCGCGATGAATGGGGAGGAGTCACCGCGCGCACTGCGCCGTGCCCTTGCGGTCGGCGCACGACGCACGGCGGGCTATGCGTCCGCGTCGCACGGCTATGGCCAACGCCTCACCGATGGACTGCCCGCGCCCGCGGAAGGGCACGAGCTTGCCCGGATGATGGCGCTGCTCGCGCCGTTGGGCGTGGCCGCGCCGCCGACGTGGCCGGCTCCGTGGTGCGCGATGCCCGCGGTGGATCGGGATCGCGCGCACGCTTGGCTCGCGGCCGAGAACTTGCAACCCGGCGCCTATGTGTTCCTCGGGCTCGGCGCCCGCTGGCCGCACAAGCAGCCGGACGTCGCCCAGGTGGTCCGCTGGGTCCGTGCGTGGCACGATCGGTGGGGTCTTCCGACCGTGTTGTCGTGGACCCCGGGCGATCGCACCAATCCGCTCTATCCGGGCGACGATGCCATCGCCCACGCGGTACTGGCGCATGGCTTGCCGTTCGTGCATCCGTACATCGGGACGATGGAGGTGGCGGCGGCGCTCGTGCAAGCCGCGCGTACCACGCTCGTCCCCGATTCGGGCCTGATGCACGTTGCCGCAGCCAGCCCCGGCGGCGTGCTCGGCTTGTTCGCGCTGGGCAGCGGCATGGACGATCCGGCGCGCTGGCATCCGGTGGGGCCGCGCGCACGCTGGTTGGTCGCGCCCGACGCGGTCTCGGCCCTCGACGACAAGACGGTCCTCCAGGCGATGGCGCCGCTCGCCCACGCGGCAACCGTGGCTTCCGGCCGCGTGCAGGCCTGACCGCGCATGTGCGGCATCGCCGGCTTCGTCGGTCGGAAAGGCGAGGACGCGCGGGTGCTGGCCGCGATGACCGGCGCACTGGCCCATCGCGGGCCCGATGCGGATGGCTTTTTCGTGTCCGGTCCGGTGCACCTCGGCCACCGGCGGCTGTCGGTGATCGACATCGCCGGTAGCCCGCAGCCGATGACCGACCCGGGGAGCGGCCTCACCGTGGTGTTCAACGGCGAGATCTACAACTTCCAGGCGCTGCGCCGTGAGCTCGCCCGCACCGGCTGGACCTTCCACAGCCAGGGTGACACCGAGGTGCTGCTCGCCGGATGGCATCGATGGGGAGAAGGACTCGTCGCCAAGCTGCGGGGCATGTTCGCGTTCGCACTCTGGGACGCGCGCCAGCAGCAGCTCTTCCTGGCGCGAGACCATCTCGGGGTCAAGCCGCTTTACTACGCGTGGGACGGCTCGACCCTGGTGTTCGGCTCGGAATTGAAGGCCGTGCTGGCGCATCCGTCGGTTGGCCGCGAGCTCGATCTCGCGGCCGTGCGACTCTATCTCGAAAGCCAGTTCGTGCCTGCGCCGCACAGCATTTTCGCCGGGGTGCGCAAGCTGCCTCCGGCGCACGCACTGACATTGCGCGACCGTGGTGGCGTGCGCCGCCTCGAGGTGCGCGAATATTGGCGCCCCGACCACGCCAGCAAGCTCGACCTCGACGACGATGCGGCGGTGGCGATGCTCGATCGCGAGCTGCGCACGTCGGTCGAGGGCATGCTGGTCGCGGACGTCCCGATCGGTGCGTTCCTGAGCGGTGGCATCGACTCGAGCCTGATCGCGGCCCTGATGACCGACCTCACCGCCAGGCCGGTCGATACGTTCACCATCGGTTTCGACGGCGGCAGCGTGGAAAGCGAGCATGCGCATGCCGCCGCGGTCGCGCAGCACCTCGGCAGCCGCCACCACGCCCTGATGCTCGCGCCGGGCGACGTGCTGGGTGCGTTCGACAACTGGACGGACGTGTTCGACGAGCCGTTCGCCGACCAGGCGGCGCTGCCCACCATGCTGCTCGCGCAGGAAGCGCGCCGTCACGTGACGGTGGTGCTGACCGGCGAAGGGGCGGACGAGGTGTTCGGTGGCTACTCCAATTACAGCAAGCGGGTGAAGGAGGAGCGCCTGACGCGCTGGCTCGGCCACGCGGCGTCGCCGTTGCCGCTGTTATTGCGGCTCCTGCCGCCGGGACTGCGCAAGGATCGCCTGCTGCGGAGCATCGGTGAGCCCTTGCCGCGGCGCTACCGCACGGTGCCGAACCTGTTCGACATGCTGAGTCAGCCGGCGCTGCTCTCCCCGGCAATGAACGCCGCCACGCGCGGTGCGCCGGACATCGGCACCTACGCTGCGAAGGCGTTCGGCGCCTGCAACGCCGACGATTACCTCGACCGGATCCTGCACGTCGATACCAAGCTGTGGCTGCCCGACGATCTCCTCACCAAAGTTGATCGCGCGACCATGGCGTATTCCCTCGAAGCGCGCGTGCCCTACCTCGATCATCGCTTTTACGAGTTCGCCGCTGCCCTCGCGCCCGACCAGAAGATCCGCGGCTCCCTGCACAAGCACGTGCTGCGGCGGGTCGCGCGCAAGTATCTGCCCGCCGCCATCATCGACCGGCCCAAGCAGGGCTTCGTGATGCCGCTCGGCACCTGGCTCGCCGGGCCGCTGGCGGGCGCTCTCGAGGAGCATCTCGGTGGACTCGCCAGGCGCGGACTCTTTCGTGCCGGACGGCTGCCGGCGCTCCTCGCGCGCTACCGCGGCGGCCGGAGAAGCGATGCCGGACGCTTGTGGGCTCTGCTCATTCTCGAGCGCTGGTTTCGTCGCTATGCGCCGGAATGGACGCTCGGCCGATGAGCCTCGCGGTGCTGCATACCGAAGCGTCGTGCGGCTGGGGTGGTCAGGAGATCCGCATCCTCACCGAGATGGAGGCGCTCGCGGCGCGGGGTCACCGGGTCCGTCTCGTCGCCCCCGGGCACGCGCCGATCGTCGCCGCCGCGCGAGCGCGCCATCTGCCGGTAGACGCCGTGCCGATCGAGTTCCGCACCGTCGCCGCGTATCGCGCCCTGTGTGGCTGGCTAGACGCCCATGGCCGCGACCTCGACGTCATCAACACCCACAGCTCGGCCGACTCCTGGCTGGTCGCGCTCGCCGGACTGCGCCGGCCGTGGCGCGCGCCACTGGTTCGCACCCGCCACGTGTCCACCCGGGTCAATCGCTCGCGACCCACCCGCTGGCTCTACCAGCGTGCGACCGCGCACATCGTGGTGACCGGCGAAGCTCTCTCGACACAGCTGCAGCGCGACAACGGTTTCGATCCGGCGCGGCTGACCTCGGTGCGGACCGGCATCGATCTCGAGCGTTTCGCGCCGCGCGACCGCGCGGCCGCGCGCTATGCGCTGGGCCTCGAGGTGGCGCGTCCCACGCTTGCCATCGTTGCCACGCTGCGCGACTGGAAAGGTCACGACGACCTCCTCGATGTCTGGCCCGTCGTGCGCGAGCAGGTGCGCGGCTGGCAGATCCTGGTGGTCGGCGACGGGCCGCGGCGGGCCCACCTGGAGGCCCGCGTCGCCACCATGGGGCTTGCCGCCGAAGTACGCTTCGCCGGGCAGCGCGAGGACGTCGAGGTCTGGTTCGCCGCTGCGGACCTGGTCGCACTTCCGTCGTGGGGCGAGGAGGGCGTGCCGCAAAGCCTCTTGCAGGCGGCGGCGTGCGCCCGGCCGGCGGTGAGCACCACTATCGGGGCAATCGGTGAAGCCGTGCGGCATGGCGAGACCGGCCTCCTGGTGCCACCACGGGACCGGCTCGCGTTGACCGATGCCCTGGTCGGGCTGATGCGCGACGAGGCGGTGCGCGTGCGCATGGGCGCGGCCGGCCGGGTGCTGGCGGAGCAGCAGTTCAGCGTCGAGGCGATGGCATCGGCCATGCTCGCCGTCTATGCGCGGGTGCTCGGGGCGCGACGCTGATGTGCGGCATCGCCGGACATTTCCGTCGGGCCGTGCCTGCGGCAGTGCGGTCGCGGATGCTCGCCGCGGTGAGGACGCGGGGCCCCGACGCGCAGCACATTGTCACCTTCGACGACGCCGGGACGCTCATCACCACACCGGCCGGCGGCGGCGACGCGTCCCGTGCTGCTCCCCACGGCCTGGTGCACGCCCGGCTGTCGGTGATCGATCCTCGGCCGGAGGCGGACCAGCCGATGGCGAGCAGCGACGGCCGCGTCTACATCTGCTACAACGGCGAGGTGTACGACTGGCAGGCGGATGCCCGCGATCTCGAGGCGCGCGGCGCGCGCTTTCGCACCCGCTCGGACACCGAGTACCTGCTGCACGCCTACGACGCGTACGGCATCGACGGCCTGCTGGCGCGCATCACCGGCATGTTCGCGTTCGCGATCGTGGACTTTCGCACCCGCACCGTGCATCTGGCGCGCGATCGCATCGGCAAGAAGCCGCTCGTCTATGCGCAGGTCGACGGCGCGCTCGCCTTCGGCTCGACCGTGCGCAGTGTCCTGCCGTGGCTGCCGCCGGCGCGGCGGTCATTCTCGCCGCGCGGCATCGACGCCTATCTCGCCCATCGCTACATCCCGGCACCGCTGACGGTGTTCGAGTCGATCGCGCGCCTGCCCAACGCCCATCGCCTGGCGCTCGATCTCGACAGCGGGGCGATCGCGGTGCATCGCTACTGGATCCCCCAGCCGCGTCGCGATGCCGACGGCCAGGCGCTTCTCGACGCCGCGGTTGCGCACCGCACCGTCGCCGATCGTCCGCTCGGCCTGTTCCTGTCGGGCGGGATCGATTCGGCGACGGTGGCGAGCCGCCTCGTGTCGACCGGCCATGGCGCGCTCACGGCATTCTCCGCTGCGTTTCCGGGCTCGTCGTTCGACGAGAGCGCGGAGGCGGCGGCCACCGCACGGGGACTCGGTCTCGCCAACGAACGGATCGAGATCCCAACCGCGGTCGGCCACGATTTCGCGACCATCGTCGCGGCGTTGGACGAGCCCTTCGCGGATCCGTCCGCCTTTCCGACGTGGTACCTCGCGCGCGCCACTGTGAAAGCGGCCACCGTGGTGCTCGGCGGTGACGGCGGCGACGAGCTCTTCGGTGGCTACAAGCGCGTGGCGCAGCATCTGCGCACGGCGTGGCGCGGCGACGTCACGCTGCCGTTGCCGGTGTTGCCGACGCCGGCCGCGAAGGGATGGCGCAAGGTCGCGACCGAGTTCGCGAGCGGCTGGGAGGATGCCTACGCGCTGCGATTCTCCGGACTGACGCCGGGGCAGCGCCGCTTCCTTCAGCCGGACATGGACGCACTCCCGCTGCATCACTGGCGTGAGCCCGACCAGCGCGGCGGCGCGCCCGCGGCGCGGCTGTTGCAATGGGATTTTGCCAACTACCTGCCCGAGTATGTGTTGCGCAAGGCCGACCTTTGCACCATGGCGCACGGTCTCGAGCTGCGGGCCCCGCTCCTCGATCACGCTTTTGTCGAGGCGGTGCTGGGCCTTCCCGATCGCGTGCGCTTCACCGATCCGCCCAAGCGTTACCTGGCAACTCTCGCGCCGGAGCTCGATCGCCTGGGGGTATTCGCCAGGAAGAAGCGCGGCTTCAATCCACCGGTGCGCGACTGGCTCGCCGGCGACCTCGCGGCGCGGCTGCCTGCGCTTCCGAAGGCACTTGCCGCGGTCACCCAGGGGCAGGTCGGTGCGGCGCAGGTGCAGTCGGTCCTCGACCGCTACGCGCGCCACGCCGGCATGGCCGAGCAGGTGCTGTCGCTCGTCATCCTGGAGGAATCGTTGCGGCAGCTCGCGGGGCTCGCCGGTGGCCAATAGCCGCGCACCCTTGCGCGTAATGGCGCTGGCCCTTGCCGGCTTGCGCTGGGGCACCGGGCGGCACCCGGTGGCGCAGCCGCGCCGTATCCTCATCCTCAATCAACTGCTGCTCGGCGACACGTTGATGCTGACGGGGCTTCTCGCCAAGTTGCGCGACCAGCACCGCGATGCCGAGATCGTGATGACCATGGCGCCGGCGATGGTGCCCCTGTATGCCGGCCGTCCGTACGGTGTCGTGCCGGTGGGACTCGATCCGCGCGACGTGGGCTCGGTGCGGCCGCTGTTGTCACCGGGCGGTTTCGATCTCGCCATCCTGCCGGCCGACAATCGCTGGTCGTGGCTCGCGCGCGGCGTCGGCGCGCGTTGGATCGTCGGGTTCACGCACGACAAGCCCGCGTACAAGAACTGGCCGGTGGATCACGCCGTCGCCTACTCATCGATCCCGACCGCGTTCGTGGACAGTGCCGCCGAGTTGGTCGAGGGGCCGACTCCGCCGCGCTACGACCCGGTGCAGTGGCCGGCACCGGACGTGACCGACAAGCCCGCCATCGCCGGTCCGTACGCGGTGCTGCATGTCGGGGCAAGCTCGACCCTGAAGCTCTGGCCCGCGCAACGCTGGCGCGATCTTGCCGACTGGCTGCGGCAGCAGCGCCTTAGCATCGTATGGACTGCGGGGCGAGGTGAAGGCGCGATCATCGACGCGATCGCGCCGCCGCACGTCGATCACCGCTTCGCCGGTACGCTGTCGCTGTCCGGCATGTGGCATGTCATCGCCACCGCCCGGGTGCTGGTGTGCCCCGACACCGGCATCGCGCATCTCGGGCGGGTGGTCGGCGTTCCGACCGTCGCCCTGTACGGTCCGGGTTCGGCTGTTCTTTGCGGGGCGGGCGAGTTTTTCGCCGACATGCCGTTTCGCGCCGTCACGGTCGATCCGTTTCCTTGCCGCGACCAGCGCATCCAGTTCTTTCGCGAGGTGGCGTGGGTCAGGCGCTGCGAACGACTGCCCGGCACGGCCGCGACGCAGTGCGCCCGCGCGCTGTGCATGGAAGCCATCGAGCCCGCGATGGTCATGCAGGCAATCGTGGCCCTGGGCGTGACGACCGAGCCGCGGCCGTGACGGGTCGGCCGAGTGGCGTCCGGTGTCGATGCTGCGCCCGGTTCGCTACGGCGGTCGGGCGCCATTCCGGGATTCGCAGGGGGGATTGCCGGCGTGGCGTCCGAGCACGCATCGCCGACCGCCCTGCAGCGTGCCGCGATCCTGTCCAACGAGAAATTCCGCGATGTGCGTGTGGTCCTCTCGCCCGGGGAGGACTGCGGCCCTCACGGGGGATTCCAGTCGTGCACGCCTGGAGCTGCGACGCTTCAGCGCGGCAAGGCCACAAGCCCCGGCAAGGGCACCGCGGGCTCAGTCTCGCGGGTGAACTGCAGGCGGGACAGGCGCGCGTACATGCCGTCGCGCGCGAGCAGCTCTGCGTGCGTGCCCATCTCAATAATCGTACCGGCGTCGAGCACCACGATGCGGTCGGCGCGCTCGATCGTCGATAGCCGATGGGCGATGACGATGGTGGTGCGGTCGCGCATCAGGCGCTCGAGCGCGACCTGCACCAGGCGCTCGGACTCCGAATCGAGTGCGGAGGTGGCCTCGTCGAGAATCAACACCGGCGCGTCCTTCATGATCGCGCGGGCGATGGCGATGCGCTGCCGTTGCCCGCCGGACAGGCGCACGCCGTTGGCCCCGACCTGGGTGTCGAGGCCGTCGGGCAGGGCACGGATGAAGTCGAGGGCGTTGGCCGCCTGCGCGGCGCGCTCGATGGCTTCGCGGGGCGCCCCGGCCATCGTGCCGTAGGCGATGTTGGCGGCCACCGTGTCGTTGAACAGCAGCACGTCCTGCGAGACCAGCGCGACGTTGGCGCGCAGGCTCGACAACGACAGGGTGGTAACGTCGTGGCCGTCGATGAACAGCCGTCCCGCCGTCGGCTCGTAGAACCGCGGCACGAGGTTGACCAGCGAGGTCTTGCCACTGCCGGACGGTCCGACCAGCGCGACGGTCTCGCCCGGGCGTACCGACAGCGACACGTCGTCGAGGGCATAGCGCTCGGCGCCGGGGTAGCGCAGCGCCACGCGCTCGAATTCGAGCGCCCCCCGCGCCTTGGCGAGCTCGACCGTGCCATGGTCGTCCTCGGCGGGTGTGTCGAGCAGTCCGAAGATGCTTTCGGCGGCGGCCATGCCGCGTTGCACGTTGGCGTTCACGCCCGAGAGCGACTTCAGCCGCTCCAGCAGGGTCAGCAGCGCGACCACGTACGACATGAATTCGCCGAGAGTGAGATGACCGGCCTGGCTCTGCGACAGCGCGAGCCAGATGATCACGCCGATCGCGATGGCGGCGAAGAACTGGGTGATGGGCGAGGTGGCAGCGCCCGCCGACGCGGCCTTGCTCATCGAACTGCGCAGGGCGTTGGCAGCATCCACGGCGCGCGCCTGTTCGTAGTGCTGGCCGCCGAAGATCTTCACCACCCGGTGCCCGGTGATGAGCTCCTCCAGCACGTGAGTGACGGCGCCGGTGCGGGTCTGCACGTCGCGGGACAGGCGTCGTAGTCGCCGGCTGAAATAGCGAATCACCACCCCGGCGATCGGCAGCACCACTAGGGTGAGGAGTGTCAGCCGCCAGTTGAGCCAGAGCAGATAGCCGAACGTGCCGGCGATGGTGATGGTCGAGCGGATCGCTGTCACCACCGTCGCGGTGGTGGTCCCTTGCAGCTGGTCGGCATCGAAGGTGATCTTCGAGAGGAGCACGCCGGGCGAGGTGGAATCGTAGTGCGGGGTAGGAAGCGCGAGCACCTTGGCGACGAGCTCGCGGCGCAGGTCGAAGACCACGCGGTAGCCCGTCCAGCCCATGCCGTACTCGGACACGTACGAGCCCACTCCACGCAGCAGGAAGACCAGGATGATCACCACCGGGAGCCACTGGGTGCGGGTCGGGTCGGGCGTCTGAAAGTTCTGCACGATCGGGATGACGAGGTACGCCATCAGGAGGTCGCCCGCCGCGACCACTACCATGCCCGCCACCGACACCGCGAACGCCCACCAGTAC
>JBDSND010000191.1:0-20857 GCA_039915505.1 Casimicrobiaceae bacterium | reverse complement strand
CCGCAGCTAGCCAATGAGTCCGGTTGCCCAGCGCGCGAAGGCGAGCCACGCATCGGTGCCGGACACCACCAGTCGCAATAACTGCGAGGCAATCAGCGCGGTGCCACCCCATAGCGTGACCGGATGCAGCCTGCCACGCGTGCGAAAGTCCCACACCCCTAGCGCGACGACGAACAGGTCGGTAAGCCCGAAGAAGGCCAGTGGCCCCAGAGGCAGTACGCCGGGCCAGCGGGCGATCGCTGCAGCGATGATGCTGATGGTGGCGAGCAGCATCAGGCGTTTGTGCCGCTGGGCGTTGCGCCGTCCGAGAATGCCCAGCGCTACGAAGCCGGAAAACATCACGACGTCGAAGAGCGGGATCGCCAGGAACTGCAGAGGTGGAACGGGAACACCGGTGAATCCCGTCGCCCGCCGCGCCGCGACGAGGGCGCCGAGGACTCCGAGGATCACCATTGCGCCGGCGAGCACGACCCCCCATGGCCCGATTTTGCGATGCAAATCGGTACGGCCGCCGGCGACGAGCGATGCCTGTATCAGGAACAGCACGATCCACGCCGTGAACGCCGCGCCGTGTAGGTAGAAGATGCCCTCGGACGGCGCCGGCCAATCCGGGAACAGCGGGCGCAGGAAGAAACTGCGGGAGAATCCGACGAGGACCACGGCGAGGATTGCCAGCGCCATGCCGGTGAAAAAACGACGCTCCGAGGTCGCGGTCCCGGACGATCCGATCGAGGTGTCCATGCGTGCTTCCTTTGCCTTTTAGCGCGCCTCGTTCGCCCTCGGCGGGCGCTTGGCGGGGGTTGGCGCGGCCGGCGCGGCCTTGCTCGCGCGCTCGACGAGTCGCGGTGCATCCATTCGAGCCGCCCATGCGTCCAGGGCCTGGGTGGGACCTCGCCAGCAGAGCGTCTCGACATCGTCGAACAACGGTGCATCGGTGCGTAGGGTGGCAAGGTCCTTGAACAGCAGGGCCAGCGCGCGCTGTTCGCCGAGTACGCTGTCCGGGAAATCCTCGAGCGGACCGTGTTTGTTCAACAACCGCGATGCAGTGACGGCGCCGATGCCGCCGATCCCCGGATAGCCGTCCGCGGCATCACCGACCAGTGCAAGGAAATCGGCAATGAGCGCGGGACCGACGCCGAATTTCTCGACGACACCGGCTTCGTTGCGGATCTTGTTGCCGCGCCGGTCGATCTGCACGACGCGATCCCCACGTACGCATTGGGCAAGGTCTTTGTCGGGTGTCCAGATCGCCACCTTCTCGACTCCGGCGTCCGATGCGGCCCGAAACGCCGCCGAGGCCAGTGCATCGTCGGCCTCGAGCTCGACCATCGGCCAGACCGGGATCCCCATGGCAACGAGCGCCTCCTCCAGGGGATGGAACTGGGCCCGCAATGCAGGCTCGACTCCGGCACCGGTCTTGTAGCCGGCCCACAGCCGATTACGGAATGATTCGATCACGTGGTCGGTGGCCACCCCGACGTGGGTTGCGCCGCCTTCCAGCATCTGCAGCACCGTGTGTAGTACGCCGACGACGGCGCCGTACGGCGGGTCCTTGCTCTTGTGGAACCTGCGCAGGCCGTAGAAGTGCCGGAACAGCTCGTAGGTGCCGTCGACCAAGTGGACGATCATCGACTGGCCCCGCGCGGCGTGCGCCCGCAGACGGCGTGCCCGGTTGGTACATGACCCGGCACGTCAGAAGGGTGCGCGCCGTGCCGCGCGCTTGGTAGGTTACAGCTTGTACGCGCCGGGCGTCGATGCGCGGCGTCGTATCGGTATCGCACGAATATGGGGCTCGGGCCGCAGTGCGACCCTACCGCATCGTAGCCCGTTGAAATCACGCGGCGCTCGCCGAGAAGCCGGGGAGCGCGGGGGTGTCGTGTGCGAGAAATCACGCCGGATCGAGGCCACGATCGTGGCACCGAGCGCGCGCGCTTCGCATCCAACGATTCAGCCGTGGCACGCATTTCGCTGTCGTCCCGAAGACCCACGTAGACAAGGGTCGAATCATGAGCACGGTAGCGGAAAATCGGTCCGGGTTGTACGACTCCCGGCGCAGTACCGGAGACACTCCCCTCGACGGGGTACGACGTGCGCTCGCCGCGTTGACCGCGCCCAAGCTCCACGCCCTGCGCGCGGTGGCGCTGGAGCCGACCGCGGTCGCCCCCCGTCTCATGCTGTGGCTCGAGCACGCAATCGCCTGGGAACTTGACCGCCGCGTCGGCTGCGGGTACGACCTGCACGGACCCGTCGAAGCGATCGACCCCAATGCGGTGTCGAGTTCGATGCTGGCCCTCGCCGCGTTGTCGCGACGGTTCAGCTGCGAGCATCCCGAGGTGCAAAGGCTGTTCAGTGCGGTGAGTGCATCGCTCGACCTCGGTTACGTGCTGCACTAGCTAGTGTCCCGAATCGGAAGTTCGCTGCACAAAAACGTCGAGCAACGGCACGCCGCTTCGTCGCTCGCCTTGCGAAGATTCTCGACATTCGTTGCGGCGAGTTCCTCGACGCATACCGTTTTCGCCTTTTTTGGGGCACCGCCGCAACCGTCGCAAGGTTATTCAACGAACTCCGATTCGGGACGCTAGCGCGACCCGCGCCCATTCCCGATCTGCGCACCGGCGAAGGAGCAGGCACCCATGGGCCTATTCGATCTCGTGCTGATTCTCGCGTGGGTCGTGGTCGTAGTGACATTCTGCATCGCCGCGAGCTTGATGATGGGCGCCGACTGGCGGGAGCTGTCGGCGTGGATCGCACGGCGCAGCGACGGACGACGACGCTTTTACAGCCGGCACCGACGCACCTGACGATGACACACTCTGGGTCCTGGCGACTGCGCTTGCAGCGCCTGTCGAACGACCGCCGCGAGGCGTTCCGACGTTCGCTCGGGAAAGGTTCGGCATGCTGAACGGACTCATGCTTCCGGCGGCACCCGCAGCGCCCAATCCCCGGAACGCCGCCGAGCCGGACGGGAACCTCGCGCTACGCTCTCGCGCCACCGCCCACCTGGTCGAGGATCTACGCGCCTTGTGGGCTGTCTGCGCGGGTGCGATTCGGGCCCGGCTCCGGCAACGACCGCGGTCGCCCCCGACGTGATATACGCCTGAGCCTCCGTTCGCCGGCGGCGCAAGCACCCGCTTCGATCGTCGGTCCTGCATCGGCGATGCGGCGTCACGGCGCTTACCGCCGGCATCCGCCCGCGCGCCGAGGCGCTCATCGCCAGTCGGACCGGTCGCGCGGCGGGGCGACGGCTGCAGCTTCGTCTGGAGCGACGGCCCTGGCGACCGTGGCGGGCCTATCGGCCTCGCCGAACGCATCACCCGGAACAACGGGGTCGGCAGGTCGGTCGAGAGGGCCGGGCCCGCCGCTCACCTCGATGACGCCGGACTCGCCGGACTCGCGGGTGTCCCCCGGAACGTCGCCCGCGCTTTCCTCCTCCCATGAATACCGTCGCTGCGGCGCGATGTCGTGCCGACGCAGGACGATCGCGAGGAGTAGACCGATCACCGCAGCAGCGAGGTGCGTCTCCCACGACACGCCGGATTCGATCGGCAGCACACCCCACACCAGGGCGCCGTACATGAAGCACACCAGCAATCCGGCGCCAATGGCCCGACGGTCGCGTCGCAACATTCCTGCCGCGAAGAGATACGTCGCTAGGCCGTAGACGATGCCGCTCGCGCCGACGTGCACCGATCCGCGGGCGACGAGCCAGACCGCGATGCCCGGTCCGAGGTAGACCGCTGGCAGTACGCGCAGTGATGACCGGGGATAGAGGTAGAGCATGGCGGTACCCAACACCACGAGTGGCGGGGAATTCGCGATCAGATGGTCGAAGCCGCCGTGCAGGAGCGGCGCGAACAGGATGCCGAGCAGTCCGGACCAGGTGCGCGGTCGTACCCCGAGCGTCTCCGGCCCCAGGTCGAGCATCCAGTTCGATACCTGGATCAACCACGTCAGGGCGACGAATCCGAGCGATAGCTGGGCAGCAAGGCGGAAGTTGTCGCGGGCCCGTTCGGAGCCCGTGTAGGCAGGATCGGGAACTTGAATCTGCACGGAACGAGCATACCAGCGAGCGCCGTCACAGTATGACGAGCCGCTCTAGCCGCCGCGAGGGCGGTCATCCGCTGTTGCGCAAGCCGGCTGCGAGGCCGTTGATGGTGAGATGCAGCGCTCGCTTGGTGCGCTCGTCGGTCTGGCCGGAGCGCAGGCGCCGTAACAGCTCCACCTGGATGTGGTTGAGCGGGTCGAGATACGGAAAGCGATTGCGGATGCTGCGGGCCAGCGTGGGATTGTCGGCAAGCAACGTGTCGTGCCCAGTGATGGCTAGCACGTGTCGCAGGGTGCGGGCGTGCTCGCGCGCGATCTCGCCGAAGATCCGGTCGCGCTGCTCCCGATCGGGATGAAGCTCGGCATAACGCGACGCTACGCCGAGGTCACTCTTCGCCAGCACCATATCCATGTTCGAAAGGAACGCCCGGAAGAACGGCCAGGTCCGATGCATCGTCCGCAGCGTCGTCAGGCCGTCGGGATGCTCGTGCAGCCACGCGTCCACTGCGGTGCCGAAGCCGTACCAGCCGGGCAGCATGAGACGGCACAGTCCCCAACTGAACACCCACGGGATGGCGCGGAGGTCCTCGATCTTGCGCGAGCCGGTGCGCGAGGCGGGGCGACTGCCGATGTTGAGTTCGGCGATCTCGCTGATCGGGGTAGTGGCGTGGAAATAATCGGCGAAGTGCGGATCGTCGTACACGAGGGCGCGGTATGCGCGGAATGCCTGCTTGGAAAGCGCCCGCATGACCTCGTGGTGCCCAGGATCGGGCGGGTCCCCGTCGTCCTCGAGGAGGCTCGCCTCGATGACTGCCGAAAGCAGGATCTCGAGGTTGTGGCGGCCTTGGTCAGGATCGGAATACTTGCTGGCAATGATCTCGCCCTGCTCGGTGATCCGCAGCGCACCGGCGACACTGCCCGGAGGCTGGGCGCGGATGGCGTCGTAGGCGGGCCCGCCGCCGCGGCCGACGGTGCCGCCGCGGCCGTGGAACAGGCGCAGGCGGATGCCGTGCTCGGCGAAGAGTTGCACCAGCGCCCGCTCGGCCTCGTACAACGACCAGTTGGACGTGACGTAGCCGCCATCCTTGTTGCTGTCCGAATAGCCGAGCATCACTTCCTGCGCGTCGCCGCGGCTCGCCACCCACGACCGGTACAGCGGGTTCGCGAAGGCGGACTGCATGGTGGTCTCGCTCGCCCCGAGGTCGGCGATGGTCTCGAACAGGGGCACGATGTCCACGTGGCAGGTGGGCTCGGGTGCATAGACGAGCAGTCCGACCTCGCGCAGCAGCACCCCGACTTCGAGAAGGTCCGACACCGACTCGCATTTGGAGATGACGTAGGTGTGCAACGCGTCGGTGCCGAGAGTTCGATGGATGCCCGCCGCCACGCGCAGAATCGCGATCTCGGAATCGGTCACGTCGCTGTATTCAATGTACGGCGACAGCAATGGACGTGGACTGGCCAGTTCGCGGGTCAGCACGGCGACCCGCTCTCCCTCGTTAGCCGTGGCGTAGTCGTCAAGCACCCCGGCGCGGGCGAGGAGTTCGCCGACGACCTGCTCGTGCACCATCGCGTTTTGGCGGAGATCCAGCGCCGCCAGATGGAAGCCGAAAATGGCGATGGCGTGCCGGAGCGAGCGCAGGCGGCCATCGGCGAGCTTGGCCGAGCCGTGGCTCTCCAGCGATTCTGCGATCACCGCGAGGTCCTGCGCGAACTCCGTCACATCCCGATAGCGCGGCCGGGCAACCCGGGGCTCGCGTTCCGGGGCGAGGCCGGTCAGGTCGGTGAGGGTGGCCGCTAGCCGCGCATACACCCCGACGAGGGCCTGGCGGTAGGGTTCGTCCTGCCGGAATTGCGACGCGTCGCCCGCCGCGGCGGCCAGGCGCTCGAGCCCGGTGGAAGGCTGCACGATGCGGGTCGAGATCGAGAGCTCGCGGCCGAGGGCATGCACCTCGTCGAGGTAGTGCCGCAGTGCGACCTCCACCTGCCGCCGGCTCGCGGCTTCGAGCACCTCCGCGGTGACGTACGGATTGCCGTCACGGTCGCTGCCGATCCACGACCCCATCCGCATGATGGCTGGGAGCGCGGCATCCGCGGCGAATCCGGGGTACGCGCGCAGCGCGTCCTCGAGCTCGGCGTGCATGCGGGGAAGTGCAGTGAGAAACGTCGAGCCGTAGAACGTCAGGCCATTGGCGATCTCATCGATGACCCGCAGGCGGGCCAGGCGCAGTGCGGCCGTCTGCCAGAGGGTGAGCACCAGGCGCTCGAGATCCGCGTCGAATCCGTTGACCGGCTCGCCGAGTTTCTGCGCCCGCTCGCGCGCCTGCAGCAGGGACGCGATCGCGCCCTGGCATTCGAGAATGCTCTTGCGCTGGACCTCGGTCGGGTGCGCGGTGAGCACCGGACTGACCAGCGCATGCCCGAACAGCGCCTCGATGTCGTCCGCGGCGACGTGCCGCTCCCGCAAATGCGACAACGCGCGCGCGAGACTGCCGGGGGGCGGAGGGTCGCCGGCAAGGCGATGCGCACGCCGGCGGCGATTCTGATGGACGTCCTCGGCGATGTTGGCGAGAAGCGAGAAATAACTGAAGGCGCGGACCACGGTCAGCGTCTGGCGGACGTCTAGCGCGTCGAGGCGTGCGTGCAACTCGGCCTGGACGGCGACCTCCTCCTCGTCGTCGGTCCGATGGAAGCGCACCGAAGTCTGGCGAATCGCTTCGACGCGCTCGAAGCCGTCGTCGCCGGTCTGTGCGCGCAATACCGTGCCCAGCATGTTCCCCAGGAGGCGGGTATCGTCGCGAAGAGGTTGATCCTTGCCGTTCGCGGAGGTTTCGCCGAGCGTCGGCGGGCTGCGGGGGTGTTCGTCTGGCATGGCTTCCGGTGCGTGACGGCGTCCCTCCGGATAATATGCCTTTGCGTGCCCGACGGCGCGGTCAGGACGTGATGGGCGCGTCAAGAGAGGAACCAGATGGACGGCGCGTCAAGAGACGAACCAGATGGACGGCGCGTCAAGAGACGAACCAGATGGACGGCGCGTCAAGTGGCGAACCAGATGGACGGCGCGTCAAGTGGCGAACCAGAAGGGAGCATTGGCCCGTCCTGGTGCAGGTCGGTGGTACGCGCGGGCCTGCGCCGCGCTTGGCTGCGCTGCTGCCCCGCAACCATCGCCGGTGTTTCCGGCAGATCGCGACCCAACCTGATGTCAGGAGCCGAAGCATGTCACACGAGATTCCTACCGTGCGCAATGTCCGGTTGCGCAGTGTCAATGTCCCGATGCCCCTCCCGCTCCAGACCAGCAACGGGGTGCTGACTACTGCGTCGCTGGTCCTGATCGATGTGGCGACGTCGGACGGTGTGACCGGTCACGCCTATGTCGTGGCGTTCTCACCCGCGAACTTGCGCCCGATCGCGGCCTTGATGGAGGCGATGGGTGCCATGGTTGAAGGTGACGCCCTGTCGCCGTTCGAGATCGATCGGAAGATCCGGAAAAAGTACGCGCTGTTCGGCGTTCACAACATGGTGCTGTTGGCGTTGTCGGGTCTAGACATGGCGGTCTGGGATGCGCATGCACAGTACCTCGGCCAGCCGCTGGTTCAGGTGCTGGGCGGGACGCCGCGGCCGGTGCGCGCCTACAACTCCAAGGGGCTCGGCATCATGGCGGCGCCCGCCTTGGCCCGGGAAGCCGAGCACCTGGTGAAGGAGGGCTTCGACGCTGTCAAGGTCCGGCTCGGACGCTCGGACGCAAAGGACGATCTCGCTGCGGTGCGCGCGGTCAAAGGGGCGATCGGACCGGACGTGACGCTGATGTGCGACTTCAATCAGGCGCTGACCGTCAGCGAGGCGATCCGTCGCGGGCAAATGCTCGACGAAGAGGGCGGGCTCCTGTGGATCGAGGAACCGGTGCGCGCCGACGATCTGCCGGGCTGCGCGCGCGTTGCCGCGGCGGTGGCGACCCCTATCCAGATCGGCGAGAACTTCATCGGCCCCGAGCAGATGGCCCAGGCGATTGCGCTGGGAGCGTCCGACTTCGTCATGCCCGACGTGCAGCGCATTGGCGGCGTGACGGGCTGGATGCGCGCCGCCGCGCTTGCCCACGGCGCTGGCCTGGAGATGTCATCGCATCTCTTTCCCGAGGTGAGTGGTCACCTGCTCGCGGTCACGCCCACGTGCCATTGGCTGGAATACGTCGACTGGGCGGTGACGATTCTCGCCGAGCCGTTCGCGATTGTCGACAGCCATTTGGTCATACCGGATCGTCCGGGAAACGGGATTACGTGGGATGAGAAGGCGGTGGGTGCGTACGCAGCTTGAGCAGCCCTCGACCGGTCACCGTGGCACTCGACGCCGGTCGACCACTACAGGGGTTGCTATACCGAACGTGTGTGCGTCGTCCTCGACTGAACGGCCGCGTGTCGCAGGTCGGCCATGAGCGTGAGGCGAAGCGTGCGAGCGGTTGCATCGTCGACGGCCCGCAGTACGGCGGCGGGATGGTACGTGGCGATCACCTGGGCACCGCTGTGATGGCGGAGGATGCTCGTGCGGGCCTCGCCGATGGCCAGGCGCTCGCGCACCAGCGCCCTCAGTGCCGTGGTGCCCAGTGCGACGATCACCGCGGGACGCACGCGGCCGATCTCGTCGTCCAGCCAGCTGCGGCAGGCGTCGATGGCGCGTTGTCCGGGCGTCTTGTGAATGCGCCGCTTGCCGCGTGGCTCCCAGCTGAAGTGCTTCACCGCGTTGGTGACGTACACCTGGTCGATGGCAATCTGCGCGTCGGCAAGCGCCCGCCGCAGGAGCTGGCCGGCGGGACCGATGAAGGGCGTTCCCTGCAGGTCTTCCTCGTCGCCCGGCTGCTCGCCCACCAGCATCAGGCGCGCGTCGCCGGGGCCGGCACCGCGCACTGCCTGGGTGGCGCGCTCCCATAGCGGGCAACGGCGGCAGTCGGCGAGATCCTCGCGTCCGGCGGGGACGTTCGATGCCGGTGGCGTCGAGGTTGCCCGTGTCGTGCGGACGCGTGCGGCCGGCGGCGCGATCACGCGCGGTGCACGTTCCACCATCGTCCCCGCCTGCTTCGCGGCTCCCGCGATGAGCCCGGGAATGAGCCGCGCCTCGGGAAGATTGCGCCAGTACTTTTGCGGCATCTCCTTCTGCATCGCGCGTACGTTGAGCCGCGCAGGATTGAAAATCGAGCGATAGTACGCAAGCCACAGGTCCTCGCCGGCGTCCTCGGGAGGTGGCCCATGCGATCCATCCGGAGGCAGGACGCGCAGCGTGGCACGATCCCAGGTCGCGGTGCCGTCGGGAGTCGCGATCGTCCACGCCATCGTGGCGAAGCGCTTCACGAAGAACGGTGCCATGCGCCGCAGGATGTGGTGCAAGGGCTCGTACCAAGCAAGCCAGCGCGATTCCGCGTCGACGTCGCCCTTGACTTCCCGAAAGCGCACGAACGCCGTCATCTTGTGGCTGTCGCGACGCACATCGCGTTGCATCTGCAGCAGGGGTAGCACGTCGTCGTCGGTGGTGTCGTCGAGCAGCGCCGACTCGCCGTGCACGGCTCGCCAGAGTACCCGGTACATCAGCGCGAGGCGGCGATCGCCACGGTGGCAGAACACGTCTTCCAGCACCGGCAGCAGCCGTGCGGGAACGCGCGGGCGCGCGTCCCCCTGCATTGGCTGGTGCACCGTCTCGGAAACGGGCGGGGCGAACAGCGAGACCTGGTGAGAGTCCGCCCAGTTCACGTCGCCGGGCTCGACCCCGGCGGCGAGCAGCGCGCGAGCGGTCGCCCGCCATGCCGAGAATTCCACGGCTTTACAGTAGCGCGAGCTGCTCGGGCGAGCGGGCAAGCCCCGGGCGCAGGTCAGCCGACGCGGGCTCGGGCCCGCGCGGGACGTAATCGGCCGTCACCACGAAAGCTCTTGCCTTAGGGAGATCACAGCGCAACTTGACCAGGTCGGCATAGCGCAGCGCGCGCTTTCTGCGCATCGCGAGAATCCGCTTGACGTTGCGCACGCCGATACCGGGGACGCGCAGCAGCATCTCCCGATCCTCGCGATTGACGTCCACGGGAAAGCGGTCCCGATGGGCAAGCGCCCAGGCGAGCTTCGGATCGATCTCGAGGTCGAGATTCGGCGATTCGGGAGTCAGGATCTCCCTCGCGTCGAAGCCGTAGAAGCGCATAAGCCAATCGGCTTGGTAGAGGCGGTGCTCGCGCACCAGCGGCGGTGGCTTGGCGGGCAGGCGACGCGAGGCGTCCGGAATGGGGCTGAACGCGGAATAGTAAACGCGCTTCAGCCGGTACGACGCATACAGGGTCTCCGCCGTGTCGAGGATGGCGGCGTCGGTGGATGGATCGGCGCCGACGATCACCTGGGTGCTCTGGCCGGCGGGTGCGAAGCGCGGGGCGCGCTTGTCCGATCCGGCTTCGTCGCGGAGACTTCGGATCGCCCCCATGGCGAGCTTGATGGTGTGCACGTTCTTTTCCGGCGCCAACGCGTGGAGGCTCGCGGCCGTCGGCAACTCGATGTTGACCGACAGGCGATCGGCATAGCGGCCCGCTTCAGCAATCAGTCGGGCATCGACGTCAGGAATGGTCTTCAAATGGATGTAGCCGCGAAAGTCGTGGTCCTCCCGCAACGTTCGCGCGACCGCGACGAGCTGCTCCATCGTGTACTCGGGCGATTGAATGATGCCCGACGATAGGAACAAGCCCTCAATGGTGTTGCGGCGATAAAAGTCGAGGGTGAGATTCACGACCTCGGCGACCGAGAAACGGGCGCGGCGCACGTTGCTCGAGCGCCGGTTGATGCAGTACTGGCAGTCGTACACGCAGAAGTTGGTAAGCAGGATCTTCAGCAACGAGATGCATCGCCCATCGGGCGCATAGCTGTGGCAGATCCCCGAACCGGTAACCGACCCAAGGCCGCTGGAGGGCGTGGAGCTGCGTCGTGCGCCGCCACTGCTGGCGCACGAAGCGTCGTATTTGGCAGCGTCGGCGAGCAGTGAAAGCTTGGTTCGTAGGTCCATGGCGAATCCGGGGGAGGCGGAGGCGGCGGAACACCGCCGGTGAGGCCGGTTGGGCTCGATTACCGCATATGCATGCGGTATTATGGCTCATTGCGACGGCCGAAGTTCCGGGACGGGCGAGCGGAAAACGAGTGCCTCGCGATTTGTCCAACCGGGCCGGCCCGGCGCCTTCGCGGCCGACGGGTCCGGTTGCCAGGTGCGCGCCGTGCGGCGCGGCGGGTTGCCGGCTTGCCGGCTCGGCTGCGCCGCGGGTGGATCGCGGGCGTCTGCCGGCGACGCATCATAAAAGGAAGGGTGACGAAGGAGGAGAGGAGCGTCACCACTTCAGTAAAGGGGGAAGGTCGGTGGATGTCTTTCAGCAATTCGTCGGCCACAGACCTATCTGGGCAGGCAATTTGCTTATAGGGCAATCCCCAGCCCAACCGGTGCGACCGAGGTGCCGATCGTGTCACTCCCCGCAGTCCCGCGCTCTTCCGAAATGAAGGGAGATTCGCCCGCAATTCCGCGTACGCAGTCCCAAGGGCTCATATTCGGCAGGACCCGCTGCTGCGGAACAGCCGCCGCGAACGACCGATGCTTCGCCAGGACCGGTGCACAGCTGCCGTCGACGCGCCGGATGTGACTTGCCGCGTCAGCCGATGACCGTCGCCAGCCGCAACTTATGACGTCCCGCACCCTGCAGACCCGCATCGTTGCGCTGTTCCTAGCCTTGCTGCTGGTAATGCAGGTCGGCACGTTTGTAGTTATCAACACGGTCGGGGTGTCGGCCGCGCGCAAGAGCATCGGTGACGAGCTGGTCGCCGGCGGCCAGCTGTTCCATCGCCTGCTCGAGCAGGATCGGCAACGGCTGGCGCAGGGCGCCCGGTTGCTCTCGGCGGACTATGCCTTTCGCGACGCGATCGCAACCAACAACAAGGGCATGATCGCGTCGGTGCTGGCAAGCCACGGCAAGCGCATCGATGCCGCCCTGACCATGCTAATCGGGCTCGACGAGCACGTCATCGCCGACACCATCGACGCCGGGGTCAACGAGCCGTTCCTGTTTCCACGGCTCCTGGCGGATGCGCAGGCACGCCGCCAAGCGTCGGCGATCGTGGTCATCCGCGGCCAACTCTACCAGCTCGTGATCGTGCCGGTGCTCGCGGCCCAGCCGCTGGCATGGATCGCCG
This sequence comes from Casimicrobiaceae bacterium, assembly GCA_039915505.1. Lineage (GTDB taxonomy): Bacteria > Pseudomonadota > Gammaproteobacteria > Burkholderiales > Casimicrobiaceae > CAIWHR01. Next base: position 8,624 of record JBDSND010000191.1, on the reverse strand, counting down.
TGGGAATCCCGGTCGACAACGCAATCGCCACGCAGATGCGCGCCCTCATGCGGATGGAGGTTTCGTTCGTGAGCCACCTCGAGGGGGGAAAGTGGAAGCTTCAGGGCACGACCCTCAAGCCCGGCGCGCAAGCCGCGCTTGTCGACCAGCTCGCCGGCAATCGCTTCGCGTACCCGGACGAGAAGGGTAATGCCGCGGCCGACGAGGACGTCGTGACGCGGGTGATGGCGCTGCCCGCCCACACTGACGATGCCGTGTACGCGGTGCTCCAGCAGCCGGTATCGGCCGCGCTCGAGCCGTTCCGCCGATTGCAGGTGCAGTTGGCCGTGGTATTCGCCGTCGCAGCGATCATCTCCATCCTGGCTAGCCTGTTCTTGGCCCGCGGCATCGCCCGCCCGGTCCGTGAGCTCGCTGTGGTGGCGCGGCGGATCGCGTCGGGCGACTATTCCGCAGCGCCTCCGAAAGCGCAGACGCGGGAGATCGGCGATCTCGCGGCGGCATTCCGGAGCATGCAAGAACGCATCGCGTCGCGCGAATCACGCATCATGGATCTGGCCTATCGCGACACTCTGACAGGACTTCCCAACCGGGCGCTCTACATCGAGCGGCTCGAGGAAGCGCTCGCCGAGGCTGTCGAGGCGCGCAAGCCGGTCGCGGTGATCCTGATGGACCTCGATCACTTCAAAGACGTGAACGATACCCTGGGCCATTCGATCGGGGACCTGCTGCTGCGCGAAGTTGCCATCCGCCTCACGTATGTCGTCAAGGGCCAGGCGAGTATCGTCGCGCGCCTCGGCGGTGACGAATTCGCCGTGCTGATGCCTGGCGAGGGACCCGCGCAGGGCGAGGCGGTGGCGCGCGCGATCTGCCGGTCACTGGAAGCGCCCATGACGCTCGACGGGCATCTCGTCGACGTTCGCGCGAGCGTCGGCATCGCCATTTTTCCCGACCATGGAGTCGAGCGCTCGACCCTTTTGCGTCACGCCGACGTGGCGATGTACGCCGCAAAGCGCAACAACACCGGCATCGCCATGTGGGACATGCGCTACGACGATCACAGCAGCGAGCGTCTGTCGCTGATGGGCGATCTGCGCAAGGCGGTGGACCAGCACCAGCTCACGCTCGTCTATCAGCCGAAGGTTTCCCTCAAGGTCGATGCGCAGCTATGTGTGGAGGCGCTGGTGCGCTGGCAGCATCCGACGCGCGGTCTGGTACCGCCCGCCGAGTTCATCCCGTTCGCTGAACAGACCGGCTACATCCGTGCGATCACCCAGTGGGTGCTGGCCCGCGCGATCGGTCAGTGCGCCATGTGGCGCGCCGACGGACTGGCGATGACGGTGTCGATCAACATCTCCGCGCGCGACCTCATGGACCGCGAGCTGCCCGAACGATTTGCCGCACTCCTCGACCAGCACGGGTGCGCGGCGCGCTGGATCGCGCTGGAGATCACCGAGAGCGCGATTCTCGACGATCCCGGCCATGCCATTGAGAATCTGCAGCGACTGCACGCGCTGGGGTGCAAGATCGCGATCGACGACTACGGAACCGGGTATTCATCGCTCGCTTACCTGCGGCGGCTGCCGCTCCACGAGCTCAAGATCGACAAGTCGTTCGTCCTGGGCATGGTGAGCGACCCCAGCGATGCCGTGATCGTGCGCTCGACGATCGACCTCGCCCACCACATGGGCCTCTCCGTAGTCGCGGAGGGCGTCGAGGACGAGGCGACACTCGATCGCCTCCGCGCGCTCGGTTGCGACATGGTGCAGGGCTACCATCTCAGCCGCCCGATGATCCCGGAGGACGTCCCCAACTGGATGCGCACCACGGCATCGCGCGCCGGCGGCAAGGATCCGACACTGCGGCGGGTGGTGTGATCTTGACCTCAACCAGGCGCCTGACGCTGCCGATAAAACAGACGAGGCACGCTGTCAAGCCGGCAACATCGACGGCCTATGAGGGCACACGAGTAGTGCGGGCAGATCAGGCTTCAGCCTGACGGACGTCGGGGTAGAGTGAGGATGTCACTCGCCACGACGGAAGCGTCGGGCTGAAGCCTGATCCGCATCGTAATGGGGTCAGATCAAGTTATCGTTGCCCAGTGGGCAGGTCGTTCGACGACTCACGGGATAACTTGATCTGACCCCATTACCGCTCCACGGTCGAGGGGCGCTCATCGGGCGCCGGCGCGGCACCGCGCGGCTGCGATCCCCTTGCGAGGAGCAGGGCGGCGCCCTTCTCGCCGATCATGATCGCCGCCGCGTTGGTGTTGGACGAGACGATCTCGGGCATCACCGAAGCATCGATCACCCGTAGCCCGTCCACGCCCTGCACCCGCAATTCCGGGTCCACGACGGCGCGCGGATCGCGACCCATCCGACAGGTACCCACCGGGTGGAACACGGTGCCGCCGTGTTGCCGGGCAAAATCGAGCAGTGACTGCTCGGAGCTGCAGTCCGGGCCTGGCAGCATCTCGGCAGCGACTAGGTTGCGGAAGGCGGACTGGGCGTAGATGTCGCGCAGCATCTGGATGCCGGCGACGATGGTTTGCCGGTCCAGCGGGTCGGTGAGGTAGCGGGTTTCGATGCGTGGCGCAGCGAGCGGATCGGCAGAAGCGATGTGTAGCCGCCCCTTCGACCGTGGCCGGCATTGCGTGGCCGACGCCGTGAACCCTGAATAGCGATGCAGCGGCATGCCGGGCTTGTCGACCGACAGCGGCATCACGTTGAACAGCACGTCGGCCCGACCATCGGGGGCATGGGGGGTGCGGGCTAGGCCACCGACCTGGCCCGCGCCCACCGTCAGCGGACCCTCGTTGCGTAGCAGCCACGACAACCCCATCGCGGCGAGCTTCACGGGATTGCGCACGTCGTCGTTGAGCGAGCGTCGCTCCTTGAGACGCACGATGGTGCGCGCCTGATAGTGGTCCTTGAGATTTTCACCGACTTCGGGCGCGTCCACTACCACTGGGATACCGAGATGGCGCAAGGCGTCGGCGGGACCGATGCCCGAGAGCTCCAGGATCTGCGGCGACTGGATCGTCCCTGCGGCGAGGATCACTTCCCGCGCCGCATGCGCCCTCTGCGCCATCCCGCCCTCCAACCATTCCACGCCCGTGGCGCGCCTGCCATCGAGGACGACCCGCGTGACGTGTGCGCTGCTGCGCACGGCAAGATTCTGCCGGCCGCGTACCGGATGCAGAAAAGCGGTCGCGGCACTGCTGCGCCAACCGTTGCGAATGGTGAGCTGGAAGGCCCCCACGCCCTGGTCCATGGCGCCGTTGAAATCCGGATTGCGCGGCAGGCCGAGCTCGTGCGCCGCATCGACCCATGCCCAGCAGTAGGGATGATTGTTGCGAAGGTCGGAAACGCCGAGCTCGCCATCGACGCCGTGGTACGCGCTCGGTCCGCCGGTATAGCGCTCGGATCGCTTGAAAACCGGCAGCACCGAGCGATAGTCCCAACCCGATGCACCGAGGTCCGCCCATTCGTCGAAGTCGCCGTGCTGCCCACGGATGTAGAGCAGGCCATTGATGGAGCTCGACCCGCCGATGACGCGCCCGCGCGGCCACGGCACATTGCGGCCCGCCGTGCCCTCGCAGGGCTCGGTGTCGAACACCCGCGAGAAGCGCGGGTCGTAGATACTGCGAAAGTAGCCGACCGGGAGCCGCAACCAGAAATGCCGGTCGTGGCCACCCGCCTCGAGCACGAGCACCCGCACCGTCGGATCGAAGGATAGCCGGTTGGCGAGCACGCAGCCCGCCGAACCGGCCCCGATGATGATGTAGTCGTACGTGGCGTGCACGCGCGCGAACTTTAGGCCTTGACCGCTTCCAGATAGAGCTTCTGGTCGAAGTATTGGGAGGCCGGCACCGGGTTCTGGATGTTCGCGAACCGCACGAAGAAGTCGGTGACCTGCTGCAGCCACTTGGTCACGCTGCCGTCGGCGTAGAGCTTGCGCCATTCCGCCGAGGTAAACATTTTCTGCGCGGCGTACTGCTCCTTGAGGTCGGCCAGCGGCACTTGCTTGTAGTACTCCTTCTGCAGCGTCTCCAGCGCCGCGTCGGGATTGGCGATGAAGTAGTCGTTCGCGCCCGTCCAGCCCTGGATCACGCGTTTGCAGATGTCGCGGTTCTTCTCGTAGTAGTCGGCACGGGTTGCCCAGCCGCCGATGATCGCTGCCTGCGGATAGAACGCCGACGCGTCGACCAGCTTCTTCGCCCCGGGCACCTTGTCGCGCACGACGATGTTGAAAGGCACCCATAGAGCGACGGCCGGCACTGCGCCGGAGATGAACGAGGTGACCGCCTCGGCCATGCGCTGGTTGACGATCTCTACGTCCTTCGGGTCGACGCCGTTGGCACGTAGCGCCGTGTCGAGGAAGACGTGGGCCGTCGTGCCGGTGGTAGTCGAGATCTTCTTGCCCTTGAGGTCGGCGAAGCTCTTGATGCCCTGGTCCTCGCGCACCCAGAGCTGGGCGGTCGCGATCTCGATGTCGTTCATCAGGAACACCTTGCCCTGGCCGCGAGCCGGGAAGTTCGACAGCACGGCGCCGGTCGCCAGCATGTCGATGCTGCCGCCGATCATCGCCTGGAAGATCTCCAGACCGGTGGTGAACTGGACGAGTTCGAGGTCGAGTCCCTGCTTGTCGAAATCACCGCGATGCATACCGAGCCAAATTTGGCCGTCGACGGCGAGGGTGTGCAGGTAACCCACCTTCACCTTGCTGCGTGCCTGGGCGATCGCCGGTGTCCCCGGCCATGCCGCCGCCGCCGCGGTCGCGCTCACCCCTTGCAGGAATTTTCTGCGGTCGATGCTCATTGCGATCCTCCTTTAGTTGAAGTTGCGGGTGGCCTGTCGCTCCTGGGCGGCGTACTCCTGCATCACCCTGTCGCGGATGTACGACCGCAGCTCGTTGAACGCCGCGGTTTCGTGCAGGGCCTCTTCCCGTGGATAGGGAAAGGGCACCTGGATGACTTCGCGCACCCGCGCCGGGCGCGCGGTGGCGATGACGATGGTTGACGAGAGATAGATCGCCTCTTCGACCGAATGGGTGATCAGCATCACGGTCTTGCCTTCCGCCGCGAGCACCCGCAGGAGCAGGTCCTGCATGCGGGAGCGGGTCTGGGCATCGAGTGCGCCGAACGGCTCGTCCATCAACAGGAACTCCGGCTTGACCGCGTACGCTCGGGCGATGGCGAGGCGCTGGCGCATGCCACCGGAAAGGGTCTTCGGATAGGCGTCGGCAAAATCCTCGAGACCCATGAGGTGCATGTAGCGCTTGCAGATCTCCCGGCGCTCGGCGGCGGGCACGCGGTTGGCGGAGAGAGTGAGACCGAAGGCGATGTTGTCTTCCACCGTGAGCCAGGGGAATACGCCGTACTCCTGGAAGATGACGCCACGCTCCGGCCCCGGACCGGCAATGTCGTGGTCGTCGAGCAACACCCGGCCACGGGTCGGCTTCACGAAGCCCGCCACCAGATTCATCATGGTGGTCTTGCCGCAGCCCGAGGGGCCGATGATGGAGACGAACTCGCCATTGCGGATGGCGAACGACACGTCGTCGACCACGGTGATCGGCCTGCTGGCGGTGGCGAAATCGACGGCCACGTTCTGGAAGCGGATCCGCACGGCCGCCTCGTCGAGCGCCGCGCCTCCGGCGGTGCTCCCGGGTCCCGCGGTCTTGTCAGCACCTGCGGCGTCGACAGCGCCGAGGGTCTCGGCGGCACCGGCGGTGGCGGCAGCACCTGCGGTGTCGGCGCGTGCGGGGCGCGCGTTGCCGGGATGCGGGCTCGCGCTCACGCGATGCGCTCCTGCCACGAAACCAGCCGGCGGGTGACCGCGCGCAACGCGAGGTCCATGGCGAGCGCGATCAGGCCGATGCAGATTATGCCGACGTAGATGATGTCGAGCTGGAAGAACGCCGACGCATTCTGGATCAGCGCGCCGAGACCCTGCTGGGCGGCGATTAGTTCCGAGGCCACCAGGGTCGCCCAGGCGACCCCGAGCGCCACCCGCAGCGCCGTCAGCATGTGCGGCACGGTGAGGGGCACGATCACCTTACGGAAGAGTTCGAAATCGGTTGCCCCGAGGGTGCGCGACACGCGTACGTAGATCGGACTGATCTGGGCGATGCCCTCGTACATCACGATCACCCCGGCGAAAAAGGACGCGTAGAAAAGAATCACGATCTTGGCGGGTTCGCCGATCCCGAAGTACACGATCACCAGTGGGATGAGAGCGATCGGCGGTAGCGCGCGAAAGAAGTTGATGACCGGGTCGATGAACGTGCGCACATGCTTGTACCAGCCCAACACGAAGCCGGCGGGCACGGCGAGCAGGATCCCCAGGGTGACGCCGATGAACACCCGCTGGGTCGACATCCAAATGTCGATGGGCAGCCGCTCCTGGGTGAGCAGTTGCCAGAAGCGGGCGAGCACGTGGTGAGGCGTCGGCAGCAGCGCCTCGTTGACCAACCCGCTGGCGGCGAGGGCGTACCACAGGCCGATCAGTAGCGCCCACGGAGCGGCGACGAGCAGGATGGTGTGAAGCGAACGGGTCACGCGCGATCGCGGGGGCGATGGCGTTGCGGATGTACCAGGACGGGAAGCATCGATGGTCATGGGGGCGGTGGTGCCGTGCTGCCGCGCTGGATCAGTTCGAACGGCAACTCGGAAAAAAGGATGGCAGGTTCGCCTTCGAGCCGGGCGACCAACTGCAAAGCGGCCGCCCGGCCGATCTCGACGATGGGTGTGCGCACGCTCGTGAGCGGCGGGGTCTGGGTGGCGCCGAGATCGGTGCTATCCACGCCGGTGATCGAAATGTCGCCGGGAATCGCCACGCCGGCCTCGCGGCACGCCATCATGGCGCCGACGGCGAACACGTCGTTGGTCGCGACCACGGCCGTCGGTCGCGGGCTCGTGGCGAGCAGCTTGTGCATGCCTTCGGTCCCGGAGGCGAGCGCGACAGGGCCGTAATATGTGTGCGCCTCGTCCAACGCGAGGCCCCGGGTGGCGAGCGCCGCCCGCACGCCGGCGCCGCGTTCACGGGCGCGGTCGTTGCCTTTGACCGAGGCGCTGATCAACCCGAAGCGGCGGTGCCCGAGGTCGAGCAAATACTGGGTCATGGCATAGGTGGCCGCGCGATTCTCGAATCCGACGCAGGGATGCATGCGCGAGCCGTCGATGCCCCAGGTCAGCACGTAGGGCCGCTGCAGGTGCTCGAGCATCGCAAAGAGACCCGGGTCGTGGTCGATCCCCACAAAGGCGAAGGCGTCGACACCGTGCCGGATCAGTTGCTCGGTGACCCTCACCTCTGTCGCGAGGTCGTAGTAGTGGGTCGCCAGCACCAGTGAATAGCCGCGCGCGTCGAGCACTTGCTGCAACGCGCTGGTCATGCGCGCATAGAGCGCGTAGTCGAACGACGGCACGACCGCGCCAATCATCCCGCTGCGCTGGCTGCGCAATGCGCGCGCGGCGCCGTGGGGTACGTAACGCAGCTTGTCGATGGCCGCACGAACGCGCTCCCGCGTCTCCGGATCGACCTGCTCCGGGAAATTGAGCGCCCGCGAGACCGTCGCCGTCGAGACCTCGGCAAGACGCGCGACATCCTTGGCGCTGGAGCGCGCCGGCAGCTCCAGCGGCTTGGCCTTGACCGGGGTCGGACACATGCCGGCTAGGATAACCCGGCTGCAATCGATTGCAAAACTACGCGGGCGGCGAGCGGCAGCACGTCGCGCTGGAAAGTCGAGCACCCTGCGGACGCGGGTGAGCAACGGTTCCCCGACGTGGTCTTTCCCAGGCGTAGGCGACCCGATAGCCGGAAGGTTGCGACGTCCGCCGCCACTCGACGCCTGGCGCGCCACGACGCCCAAAGGGTTGCCAGCCGTTGACAATCCGCCCCTACGTCGGCCAACATATGTAATCGAATACATGACGCGACGCGGAATCGTCGGAATTCCACCGCCGCGCTCGAAGGAGAAGTAATGAGTCCATCCCCGGCGCCGATCAAGCATGTCGTGCTGGTCATTTTCGATACCCTGCGGCGCGACGCGGTCGGCTGTTACGGCACGCCGCCGGAGTGGGGTGCGATCAGCACCCCGCACCTCGATGCGTTCGCCAAGGAGTCGGTGCGCTTCGACCGGGCGTATCCCGAGGCGTTGCCGACGCTGTGCGCGCGCCGCACGATCTACACGGGGCTGCGCACCTATCCTTTTCACAACGGCGACTTCCGCCATATCAAGGGCGACTTCGTCGGCATCGCGCCGGGATGGGGGCCGATTCCGGAGAACCAGACCACGCTGGCCGAAACCTTCGAGGAGTCGGGGTTTCGCACGGGCCTCGTGTCCGACCTCTATCACGAGTTCAAGCCGTCCAAGAATTTCTGGCGTGGCTTCCACCAGTGGTCGTTCATCCGCGGCCAGGAGGCCGATGCCGCGCGCAGCGGGCCGTGGCCCTCGCAGGACGAGATCGACTACTGGGTGCCGCGCGAGTTGCAGGAACTCCGCGGCAAGGCCACCGGGCTCGAGCAGCCGGGGTTCGGCGCAGCCTGGTTTTCCAGCCGCATTCTGCTCAACATGCGTGACCGGGTACGAGAGGAGCAATGGTTCAACGCCCAGGTCATGCAGGA
>JBDSND010000009.1:0-15320 GCA_039915505.1 Casimicrobiaceae bacterium | reverse complement strand
ACGTGAGATCGCGCTCCCGCGTCTCGTCGTCGGCAAATCCGAAGAATCCCAGCAGCCCATGGGTCAGTGCCTTGCCGGCATGACCACCGGCGAATTCCGGATCGGCTTCGACGATGCGCTCGTAGGCAGCACGGGCGCGCAGGATGTTGTCCCGCGTCGGCGGCCACGGTGCGGAGCGGGTCCGCAGATACAGGTCGTAGGCTTCCAGGTCCCTCGGTCGCGATTGCCCTACACGAGTCAGCTCCTCGGGCAGGAGTGCGACCTGCATCGCAGTCGCGACGCTGCGTGCCACCTCGTCCTGAATGGCAAAGACGTCCTCGAGCTTGCGGTCGTACCGTTCCGCCCAAAGATGATGGTCTGAGGCCGCATCGACCAATTGCGCGGTGATGCGCAGGCGGTCCCCGGCCTTGCGCACGCTTCCCTCGAGGACGTAGCGCACGCCGAGCTCCTGGCCGATACGCTTGATCGATGCCGGCTTTCCCTTGTAGATGAACGACGAGTTGCGCGCGATGACTAGCAGTCCGGAAATCTTCGAGAGTTCGGTGATGATGTCCTCGGTGATGCCATCAGAAAAGTACTCCTGCTGCGCATCGTCTGACATGTTGGCGAAAGGCAGCACCGCGATCGAGGGCTTGGTCGCGGGTGCAGGCTCGCCGCGCACTTCGTGCGACGTCCGCGGCCTGATGGCATAGACCCTGACGGGTTTCGAGACGTGCTTGACCGTTCGCTCACCCCAGTCCTCGTACGCAGCCTCGATGCGGTTGGCGATCGATTCGTACACCTGGCCAGAGATGCAAATGCCCCCCACTTCGGCAAGCGCCTCGAGTCGCGCCGCGATGTTGATGCCCTCGCCGTAGATATCCTGACCATCGTCGACGATATCGCCCAGGTTGACGCCGATGCGGAACGACAGCGGCCCGTCAGAGAGAGCGGCCTGCAAGTCCATCGCGCATTGCACGGCGTCTTGGACCGTCGCAAACTCGCTGAGGAAACCGTCGCCCGTCAGCTTGACGATTCGGCCCAGGTGTTTGGCTACCGCCGGTGCGACGATACCGTCACGCGTCGCCTGCCAGGCCGCTATCGTGCCGTCGGTGTCCTGTTCCATCAACCGCGTGTAGCCGGCTACATCGGCCGCCAGAATCGCGACCAGACGGCGTTTCGGTGTCATGTCTGTCATGCCTTCTCCTGAATACTCCGGGCGCGAGGGTAGCGTCCCCGGCCACGGGGCGCAATCAGTCGCTGCCGCAATCCGCGATACCCCGTGGCCACTCAGGAGCCTGGTGGAGCATCAAGGATTCTGTGGATGGCGCGCAGCCATGCGCTCCATCCCTCACGTCCAGGTAACATCCAACCTTGCAAGCGGTCCTGCCGCCGGGTCGCGGCGCGGACCTTCAGACGGCGAGCTTCCACCGTCCCCCGCGGTTTCGAACTGCCCCCACCCTCAAGGAATTCCATGACCCAAGCCTTCGGCTATGCCGCGCAGTCGCCTTCCACGCCCCTTGCTCCGTTCCGCTTCGACCGCCGTGCGCCCGGCGTGGAGGACGTTGCCTTGCAGATTCTTTTCTGCGGGGTGTGTCATTCCGACCTGCACACGGCGCGCAACGAGTGGCAGAACACGGTGTATCCCTCGGTGCCGGGCCACGAGATCGTCGGCCGGGTCACGGCGGTCGGCGGCCAGGTGAGTAGATTCCAGGTCGGCGACATCGTGGGCGTCGGCTGCATGGTCGACAGTTGCCGCCATTGCGAGCCCTGCACCGAGGGCCTGGAGCAGTACTGCGAAAACGGTTTCACCGGGACGTACAACGGCTCGATGCACGGTGGCGGCGACAATACCTTCGGCGGGTACTCCGATCACATCGTAGTGCGGGAGTCGTTCGTGCTGCGCATTACCCATGACGAAGCCGATCTGGCCGCCGTGGCACCGTTGCTCTGCGCCGGCATCACCACCTACTCGCCGCTGCGCCAATGGCAGGTCGGGCCTGGGCACAAGGTGGGCATCGTCGGGCTCGGCGGGCTCGGTCACATGGGCGTCAAGATCGCCGCCACGATGGGCGCCCACGTCGTGCTCTTCACTACGTCGGAGAACAAGCGCGAGGACGGGTTGCGCCTCGGCGCCGACGAGGTGGTGATCTCGAAAGACCCCGAGGCGATGGCCGCTTACACCGGCAGCCTCGATTTCATCCTCAACACGGTGTCCGCACCCCACGACCTCGACGCCTACCTCGCGCTGCTGAAGCTCGACGGTACGATGACCCTGGTCGGCGCACCGGCAACGCCGCATCCCTCGCCCAGTGTGTTCAACCTGATCATGGGCCGTCGCCGGCTTGCCGGGTCGCTGATCGGCGGCATCCGCGAGACCCAGGAGATGCTCGATTTCTGCGCCCAGCACGGCATCGTCGCCGATGTCGAGATGATCCGCATGGAGGAGATCGAGAATGCCTATGCGCGGATGCTCGAGAGCAACGTCAAGTACCGCTTTACAGTGGACATGTCGACGCTGAAAAAGGCCGCGTGAGGCAACGCTCGTAGCTCAGCCGCGAGAGCATCCCTCGCCCCCTCGTATGGTGAGGCAGTCCTGCCTGTCGGCGAGCCATTTCATCCCGGTTGCGGCACCGTTCGTCGCGCGAATGGACTCAGGATGTCCGTCGCGCGCGAACACGATACGTCCCGATGCGCGACGCCAGCCGTTGTTGTTCGGATGCGAGGCCCGCAGCTGCCTGACCGGTCGAACATCCATGGGTCCCGCACCTGCAGGCTACGACCGCACGGCGTTGAAGCGCGCCTCGGCCTCACCGAACAGCGACTTCACCCGCTCGACATTCCACGGCCTCTCGGCCAGGGACTCGTGATCCCATTCACTGCGCGGCTTCGCCGGCTCGAAAAAATCGCCGCCGTAGACGTGAATGGCGCAGGTCATCTTGCCGATCGGATTCAACACCGAATGAATGATGTCGCGACCGAACGTGGCGACATCGCCGGTGCCGAGCGACTTGGCTCCCGCGGCCTCGATCGTCGATCCGGTGCGGCGCCAGAAGACGTTGTCCTCGCGGCCGGAATAGATGCCGACGACCGCGAACATCTGGTGGTTGTGCGGCATCAGGCTCATGCAGGGCGCCCAGACGAAGTTGAGGATCGTCAGGTCATGGGAGCGATGCAGCGGGGTGATGCCGGCGTGTTGCGGCTCGCCGAGGCCCGCCAGCATGCTTGCCGGATCGGACGCGGCCCTAGCGACGACCTCGCGCACCGCCGCTTGCCCTTCGACGACCGCGGCCGTGCATGCCTCGATGAAGCGTAGCTTGTCGAACATGAGCTGAGCCCTCCTGGTGTGGTGGCCGGGGTGACGAGCACCGGACGACGGTGTCGCGGCGAACTGCACCGCAGGTTCCCGATGTCTCCGAATCTCCCCTCCCGCTCTTGGGCGGAACTATTGTCGTGCCACCTATCTTACGCCGGCGCGATGCGTCACGCGCGAGGCGCGTCGGCGAGGCCGCGATGTTCACGCTGTACCCCTGGCGCCAGTCCACTCGCGGATCCCCTTTCGGCGCGAGGCGTGACGCCCCTACCGGGATTGTTGGTCGCGGGTCCGTGCGAACATGGCCGCGATACTCTGCCCGGCCGAGCCCCGGATCGCCAGCCAGATCGAGGTTCCCTTGATGCGCACCACGGTGCGCCGGCTGAGCGCCGTCGAGCGGTCCTCGGCCGACTCCACCGCCGCCCACGGGATGAAGAACGCCGGGCAGAAGAACCGGAACGGCAGATAGCTCGACAGGGATAGCCCGGTGCGTCCTACCGTGAGGATCAGGCAGCCCCCGTAGTTCACGGGAAACCAGGGCACGCGTCCCATCTTGGCCGACGCGAAGTGAAACCGCTCCCCCTCGGTCTCGCCAGCGACCGGAAACCGCCTGGCGAGCAGGCGCCAGCCAGAGAGCACGGCCACCAACCCCAGGACTGCGATCAGGAAGGCCAGAAAGAGCGGAAGGAGCAAAGCCCATTCCGAGGTGGCGGCGTTCACCCCGGATTCCTTGACCCCTCGCCTGCATCCATCCACACTTTCTGCACCACCCCGGGCCTCAGGGACGACGTCCCCTCCCGAAGGCGCAGTTCGCCGCGCGCCCGGCAACGAGCCACAGGGTCCTCTGCAGGGTCAAGTCCATATCCAGTCAAGATCATGTCAGGGTCGCTGCGTAGATTCGATCAGGCAGTTCATTTTCCGGCAGGCCCGGGGCGCGCCCCCGGGAGCGGCCCACCCGTCCGCGCCGATCGTCAGCGCGGCACGGTGTCGCGCGGCGCCTTTGCTGTTGGGGTTTCGAGAGTAGTCGACGCCGGAGGATTTCATGAGCAGACCGTGGCAGCACCTTCTGGCTTGCTTTCTGTTCGGCATCGTAGCCGCAGCGGGAGCAACCGAGTCTCAAAACGATGAATCGGACATTCGCGACGTGCAGGTCCGGCAAGCACGCGCCTGGAACAGCCACGACGCCGGCGAGTATGCGAGTCTCTTCACCGAGGACGGCGACGTCGTCAACGTGCTCGGCTGGTGCAAGGCCAAGCTGTCGGATGCCTTCGCCTGGGTATTTCGTGATAGCACACTGACCATCGACGACGTCTAGGTCCGATTCCTGGATCCGTCGACTGCCGTGGTGCACGTCCTCTGGACGTTGGATGGCGCCAAGGTGCCTCCCGGCGCACCTGCGCCCCCACGCCAAGGCATTCAGGTGCAAATCATGCGCAAATCCGACGGCCGCTGGATGATCGCGAGCTTTCAGAACACCAACAGCGTACCCGAGACGCCGTTTCCGAGAGCACCCGTGCCGCCTCCCGGCGCCAGGTCCCCGACATAGACATGCGCTCGCCCGCAGCTTGGTGCCGGGGTTCGCCGCCTGCCGCAGTCCGAGCCTCCCATCGCTCGGTAGGCGCGCGGTTCTCACCTTCTATCGCGCGTCAGTGGCGATGGACTCCCGGCCGGGCGCGTACACGCTACGGATCGCGCAGTCGTCCTTTGCGCTCCGCGTTCCCCTGGACCCGCGCCTTCAGTTTATGCGGCGTCTCGGCGAGTAAACCGCAGCGCCGAACGGGCCCGCGCTTTTTCGGCCTCCTCGTTGCGGTTTTTGGGCGGAAGGGCGGTCGCCAAGGTGCCGAGCAGCCGGCCCGATGCCGCCGCGATCTCATCCACCGCGCGCAGGAACGCCGCCTCGTTCGGCTTCGAGGGCTTGTTGAAGCCACTGATCTTCCGGACGTACTGCAACGCGGCCGAGCGGATCTCGGCGTCGCTCACCGGCGGCGCAAAATTAAACAACAATCTGATGTTTCTGCACATGGTCAGGCTTCGACTGGAATCGGGGAAGGAGCCTCGATGGTATGCCGGTTGCGGATCGCGTACCACGCACCCATCCGGCTGGCGTTAGCAACCGTATCAACCTGGATCGCCGCCGCCGCCATACTACGGGCGTTCGATTTCCACCACCTTCGCCTGGGTCCTGCCTTCGACGATGCCCCTGCCAAAGCGGCGCCCGATAGCGGCAGTGGCGACATCGGTCGCTTCGCCGAGTCGAGCGCGATCCCGCGCCTCGATCTCGTACGCAGCGGCGTACCCTGGCAATAGGCCACCGCCGCGGGAATACGCGGCGAGTCGGCGTTCATGCCGCCCGCACGGGCGGTCGGGACCCCAGATCGATCACGGCAGTGCACCCGGGGCTCATGCCCTTGGGCAGTGGTGACCCACAAACTCTACGCAGGCCGCGCCTCCGCACCCGATGACACCGGTGCGATCCGCTGGTAGGCCTGCACACGCTTGGTCAGCACCCAATCTGCGACGCGGGCATCGAACGTCTGGAAATGCCGACTCGCCACGTGCGCATCGAAGGCTGCAGGATCGTCATACACCTCGTAGAGGAAGATCTTGTCGGGTGCGTTCGGGTCGATGCACACGTCGAACTGCCGGCATCCCGGTTCCAGCGTTCGCGAGTCCAGGGCGTTGGCGAGCATGGCCGACATGAACGCGGTGAGATGGGTTGCATCGACTTCGAACAGCACGGTGACGACGTACATGAGCGTCCTGTCAACGAGGGAATCGGCGAGCCAGTTCGTCAACCTGCGCGGCATCGAGGGGGCGCACCCGCTCGTGGCGGACCATGAGCCACAGCTTCGCAGTCGCTTCGAGCTCCTCGATGGCATCGGCCGCGGCCGAAAGCGAGGAACCCGACACGACCGGGCCATGGTTGGCGAGCAGCATGGCGTGATGTCCGGCGGCAAAGTCGCCCACCGCTTGCGCCAGCGCGGCGTCGCCCGGTGCGAAGTAGGGCACGAGCGGCAGTCTGCCAACCCGCATGGCGTAGTAGGCCGTGAGGGGCGGCAAGGCATCCGCAGGATCGGTGTCGGCGAGCACCGACACGGCGACCGAATGGGTCGCATGGAGATGGATCACCGCTTGGTCGCGTGGCCGTGCACGGTACATTGCGAGATGCAGCAGCGCTTCCTTGGTGGGTGCATCGCCGTCGACGTGCGTTCCGGCGCTGTCGAGCACCGACAGCCGGGCCGGATCGAGCGACCCTAGCGACGAGCCGGTGGGCGTCATTAGATAGCCGGCCGCGGTGCGCAGCGACAGGTTGCCGGTGCTACCGTGAGTGAGGCCACGCTCGAACAGCGAGCTCGCCAGGAGGCACAAGGCGTCGCGCTGGGCGGTATCGGCACGCGCGCCGGTGCTCATGGCAACATGGCAAGGGACTTGAGGAAGAAATCCGCGCCCCCGAAATTGCCCGACTTCAAGGCGAGCGCGAGGGTGGTGCCGCCACTTGCAGTCGTCCACGGCACGCCGGGATCGATCTCCCGGCCGATGGTAAGGAGCTTGATGTCGAGAGCCTGCACCACGGCTCCAGACGTCTCGCCGCCGGCCACGACCAGGCGACGCACCCCTGCCGCGACCAGCTTGCGGGCGAGCAGCGCGAACGTGCGCTCGATGCGTTCCGCCGCGACGTTGCGGCCGAGCGTTTCCTGGACGGCGCGGACGCGCTCCGGCGCGGCGCTCGAATAGATCACGAAAGGTCGCCCGGCCGCGAGATCCTGCCCGGCGGCGGCAAGCGCCTGCGCCGCCAGCGCGGCGGGATCGTCGGACGCAAGAGGATCGATTGCGATCGCGGTATGCGTGGCCGCCATGGCCTCGACCTGCGCACGCGTCGCCGCCGAGCAGGAGCCCGCCAGCACGGCGGGCTTGCCGGCGACGTCCGGAACCATCGCCGCCTCGCTACGGTGGTCGAGCACGCCCTGGGCGCGGAAATTCTGTGGCAGGCCCAGCGCGATACCCGAGCCAGCCGTTACGAGGGCAAGGTCGCGGCAGGCGGCGCCGATCGCCATCAGGTCGGCATCATCGAGTGCATCGACGACGGCGTAGCCCATGCCTGCGCCCTGCAGTCGCGCGAACTCCCGCCCAATCGCATCGGCGCCGCGTTGCACGATCGCGTGCGGCACCAGACCCACCGGTCGATCGGTCTGCCGTCCCAGCACCCGCACCAGGTTCGCATCGCGCATCGGCGTGAGCGGATGGTCGCGCATCGGCGAATCGGAGAGCAGCGCGTCGCCGACGAACAGGTGACCGAGGTAGATAGTGCGTCGGTTGGTCGGAAACGCCGGGCACGCGATCGTGAACGGCGCGCCCATCGCGTCGAGCAGGGCATCGGCGACTGGACCGATATTGCCCGCATCGGTGGAATCGAACGTCGAGCAATACTTGAAATAGATTTGCCGCGCCCCGGCCGCCTGCAGCCAGTGCAGGGCGGCGAGCGATTCCGCGACGGCCTCGGTGGACGGGATGGTGCGCGATTTTAGCGCCACCACGACCGCGTCGGCCTCGGCATCGATATCGTGCGCGTCCGGAACGCCGATGGTCTGCACAGTCCGCATGCCGGCGCGCACCAGCATGTTGGCAAGATCGGTCGCGCCGGTGAAGTCATCGGCAATCGCGCCGAGAAGAATCGGCTTCATGGTCCACTACCCCGCGTGCGCACGTCGAGAACGGTCCCGCCGGAAAGCGCTCGCGCATTCCCTAGCGAAATAGCCGCACGAGCGAAAGCCCGATGGCCGGGACGTACGTTATCAGGAATAGGATCACGACGCTGATCATCAGTTGCGGAATCAGGGCGCGGACCACAGCGCCCATGCCTACTCCAGCGAGTCGCGCGCCCACCATCAGCGTGCCGCCCACCGGCGGGGTGTAGAGGCCGATCGCCAGGTTGCAGGTCATGATCAGCCCGAAATGCACGAGGTCGATCTTGAACGCGGCCGCCAGGGGCACCAAGAGCGGCGCCGCCAGGATCAGCGCCGGCACGGGCTCGATGAAGCACCCCAGGGCGAGCAGTGCAATGTTGACCAGGAACAGGAACATCCACTGGGAATGCGCATACTCGGTCACCAACCCCGCGAGCTGGACGGGAACCTGCTCGACCGTGATCAGCCACGCGAGCGACCCCGTCGCCCCGATCACCACCATCACCACGCCGCTGGTGATGAACGCCTTCAGGAAGAGCGCCGGCAGATCGCGCACCGTCAGGTCGCGATAGATGATCATCGACACGAACAGTCCATAGACCACGGCCACCGCCGCGGCTTCGGTCGGAGTGAACGTGCCGGTCCAGATGCCACCGAGGATGATCACCGGCATGATGAGCGCCGGTAACGCCGCGAGGAACGCCTGGCCGACCACCCGCGCCGGGACGCGCTGATGGCCGTTATCGCACCCGGTCTTGATCCCGGTCCACGCGCACACGAGCATCAGGCCGAGCGCGAACAAGAATGCGGGCACGACGCCCGCCAGGAAGAGGTCGCGCACCGACGCGCCGGCCACGAACGCATAGACCAGCATGGGAATCGAGGGCGGCATCACCACCGCCAAGGTTCCGGCGGTGGACATGAGCGCGCCGGCGAAACCCGGCGAGTAGCCCTTGCGGATCATCGCCGGAGTCATGACCGAGCCGATCGCCGCGGTATCGGCAATCGCCGATCCGGAGATGCCCCCGAACACCAGGCTCGATGCGACCGTCGAGATGCCCAGGCCGCCCGGCAGGAAGCCTAAGAGCACGGTCGCGAACGTGACGATTCGCAGGCCCACGCCGCCGCGCGACAGCACCTCCCCCGCCAGAATGAACAGCGGGACTGCGATCAGGATGAACGGCTCGACCCCGCCGATGTAACTCAGGAACACCGAGGTCAATGGATAGCTCAGACCCTTGGCGAAAATGACCCCTGCCGTCGAGACCAGCAGGCCATAGACCAGCGGCACGCCGACCAGGGTCAGCAGCATGAACAGCCCGAACGTCTCGAATAGAATCAATGCCCGCTCCCGCTGCCGTAGCGCTCGACTGCCGATCGGCCCTGCAGGATCTGCACGAGGTCCCAGGCGACGAACACCATGGTGAGTGCCGAGGCGATCGGCAACGCGGCGTACTGGGTAGCCATCGGCCAGCCGAGGACGGTGAGCTGGTTGGCCCGGGCGGCGTAAGCGATACCGACCCCGTACCACACCAACAGGGCCAGGGTCACCAGCACCACGGTCTGGATCGCCGCATCGGCCGCTCGACGCTGCCGGCCCGATAGCCGTCCCAGGAATTCACCGACCACCATGTGCGCGCCGCGCCGGGTTGCGGCTGCGCCGGCGAGGAACGTCACCCACACCATCAGCAACTCGCTGAACTCCGTCGTCCAGGCGATATCGCCGCGAAAAACGTTGTGGACGACGACATTGGAAAATACCAGTGTCGCCATCGTCACGCCGATCAGGACGATACCCCAGTCGATCAGCGTCCCCAGCCATCGCAAGGGCACGGGCGACCAAGGCATGACGGGCAGCAAAGGCTCGGGCGACGCGCGCCCTTCGCCGCGCGCGCTGCCCGCGCCGTGGTGCACGCCGCCCGGCGCGTCATCGCCGATCGTCGTTCGCGTCGGCATCGCCATCGCCGTCCGCAGCTATTTCGCCGGCACCGCACGCCGGACCGCGTCGGCATCCGCCAGGATGGCGTCGACGTCGGCACCATATTTTTCCTGGGCCTTGGCGTACACTGGCTTCACCGCATCGCGCCAGGGTCCGATCGCTGGACGGGCGACCTTGGCGCCCTTGCCTTCCATCTCCTTCAGCTGACGATCATCGTTGGCTCTGATCTCCTTGCGAATCCAATCTGCGACCTCCCTGCCCGCCTTGGTAATGGCCTCGCGATCCGGGGGAGACAGCTTCTGCCAGGTCTTCTCCGAGATGGTGAGCGGGATGGGGCTGTAAACATGCTGGGTCAGGGTCACGTTCGGCGCAACCTCGTAGAACTTGTTGGCAAAGATCGTATCGATCGGGTTTTCCTGGCCGCTCACCGCTCCCTGCTGGATGGCGAGGTAGACCTCGGGCAAAGGCAGGATGACGACGTTGAAACCCATCGCCTCGAGTTGCCAGCGCATCATCTCGTTGGGGAAGCTGCGCAGCTTCTTGCCCTTGGCATCGGCCGGCGTGACGAGCGGTTCCTTGGTGGTCATGCTGCGAAAGCCTGCTTCCCACGTGGCAAGGAATCGGAAACCTTTGTCCGGACCCTTGGCGAACTGCGCCTGCAGCCATTTCGAGTCGTCGTAGAGCTTCCAGCCCTGCTCGTAGCCTTCGACCAGGAACGGCAGTGCCGTGAGGTTGAGAGTAGGAATGTGCGTGGCGTAGGTACCGGTCCCCGTCACCGTGAAATCGACGCCCCCGAGCTGCAATTGCTCGACGGCCTTGGGATCGTTGGCGAGCTGGCCGGCGGGATAGACCTGCACCTTGTAGCGCCCCTGGGTGTACTGCTCGACCTTCTGGGCGAACATCTCCGCGGCCTTCTGGCGCGCCCCGCCCGGCTGGTCGGTGTGGCTGAATTTTAGGACGGTCTGCGCCCACGCGGCATTGCAAAGCACCGTTGCCGCGAGAACCACAATGGTCCGTTTGATGATTGCTCGAACTTGCATGACTCCTCCTATCGTTGCTGAGATGCGCGGCGCTGGGCCGCGTGCTGGGATGGCGCGCCGATGCCGACCTCGGCATTGCTCGGCGCTGCTTCGAGAGCCATCCGGCAGCCGTTCGCGTGCGACGCGTAGACGGCTTCCTGGATGCGTAAATTCACGAGATAGTCCCGGCCGAGGTTCTCGACCGGGCCGCCGTGAAGTAGATGGGCGACCACGTGCCGCTGCAGGCGTTCGCACGCGCCGCCACCGAACGTGACGGTGTCGCCGGGGTCATACTCGAGCCGCGTTTCCTCGCGCTGGTGGGGCTTCCACCAGAGCTGCGCGTCGCCGTCGAGGCGCAGCACCCCGGCAGAGCCTTCGAGCCACATCTCGCCCATCGTGCGTCGCGGGTTCTCGGCGACGTGATCGTTCAGGCGGTTGCCGTCGAAGAGACCGGTCGCGCCGCCCGCGAACTCGAAGATAATGTACCCGGCATCCTCTCCGTCGATCACCGGGTTCATGCGGCGCAGCCGAGCCGTGACCGCGACCACTTCCCCGACCAGGTACCGGAAGGTGTCGATGAGATGGATCGCCGTCTCGTATACCAGGAATCGCGGCATCCGCTGGAAGTACGGCTGCCGATCGAGGTAGGCGGCAGCACCCTGCCCGTCGCCGGGCCGCAGCCGGAAGGCAACCGTGTGCAGCACGCCAAGGCGACCCTCGTCGATCACGCGCCGCGCTTCCCGGTACCACGGCTGCCAGCGAAAATTCTCGTGTACCACGAGCGGAATCCCGGCTCGCTCGGCAACCTCGACGACCGCGACCGCCTCGTCATAGGTCGGGGCGAGCGCCTTCTGGCATATCACCGGAATGCCGCGCCGTGCAGCCTCCCCGACCAACGCGTGATGAGTCGCGGGCGGGGTGACGATATCGACCAGGTCGGGCCGGGCCGCGTCGAGCATGGCGGCGACATCGGTGAAGGCATCGCGGATACTGTAGCGAGCCCTGGCGGCAGCAGACTTCGTGGCATCGGTATCACACCACGCGACGAGCTCGGCATCCTCGATGGCAGCCCAGCCCGCCATATGGAACTGGCTGAAGTAGCCGGCGCCCACACCGGCGACGCGGAGCTTGGCCACGGGCTCAGAGCTCCGCGGCGACCGCGGAGGCGATGACGTGCGTGCCGTCGGTGCCGCCGAACTCATATGGCTTGATGCGACCCGACGCGAACACGGCATCGACGGCGTGCTCGAGACGCACGGATGCCCGAGCCAGGCTCTCGTCGCCGGAGCGCTCCGCGAGCCAGTCGAGCATCATCGCCGCCGACAGGATCATCGCCGTGGGATTCGCTTTGCCTTGTCCCGCGATGTCAGGCGCGGAGCCGTGGCAGGGCTGGAACAGGCCGTGGTGGTCGCCGATGTCCGCCGACGGTGCCATGCCCATGCCGCCGATCAGGGCGGCCGCCTCATCGGAGAGGATGTCGCCGAACATGTTCTCGGTGACGATGACGTCGAAGTCCCACGGCTTGCGGATGAGATCCAGCGCCGTGGCGTCGATGTAATGATGCCGGGCCTCCACGTCGGGAAACTGCCTGGCGCGCTCGTCGAAGATCTTGCGAAAGAAAGCCATCGAGCGGAACACGTTCGCCTTGTCGACGCACGTCAACCGTCCCGGCGAACCGCGCCGCTTCCGCCGCTGCGCAAGGCGAAACGAAAAATCGTGCAACCGCTCGGACCCCGCGCGGGTGATGACCATGGTGTCGCTGGCCTCCCGGTCGTCGACGATGGTGCCCTTCCCGCGCGACGCGAACAGTCCTTCGGTCGATTCGCGGATTACCACGAGGTCGATGCCCGCGGCCCGCGGATCGGCCAGGACCGGCGGTGTCCCGGGTATCGCGCGGGCCGGCCGCACGCCCGCGTACAACTCCAGGGCAACGCGCAGGTCGAGTTGCGGCGCGATCTCGGTGCCGTCGGGATAGCGGATGGCGGGCCAGCCCATGGCGCCGAACAGGATGGCGTCGGCCGCGCGCGACGCCTCGAGCGTGGCGTCCGGAAGGGCTTCGCCGGTTGCCTGGTAGTGCTGCGCGCCGGCGGGATGCTCATTCCACTCGAAACGGAAGGACTGCTTACGACAAAGCTTCTCCAGGAGCGGTATGGCGGCCTCGATGACTTCCGGTCCGATGCCATCGCCGGGAAGCACGGCAATGCGGTACACCTGGTCGTCCCGACCCTCCGCGCTGCGGGGCGCCGATGCGGCGGCTGTGGAGATCGTGCTATTGGTCATGATCGTTCTTTTCGTTGGTCAGAGATTTTGGAGGCGATACCGCTCGAGGATCGCGATTAGCTCCCGGCTGCCCCGCTCCCGGTGCACTCGGTGCGCCTCGAACGCCCCGCGCGCATCGCCGCTCTTGATCTTCTCCAGGACGTCGAGATGCTCGCGGGTCGAATGGGACGGTTTGGGTCGCATGCGCAGGGTCACCATACGGGCGCGATGGGCGCGGTCCCAGCAGTTCAAGACGGCATCGATCAGGAGGCGGTTTCCGGACAGCTTAATCAGCAGGCGGTGGAAACGCTCGTCCGCAGCCGCCCAACCATCGAGGTCGTCTGCCTTGAGCGCGCGCGCCATGTCGCGCGAAGCGTCGACTAGTGGCTTTAGGTCCGCGGCGGACGGCTTGCGCCGGACGACGAGCTCCGCCGCCATCGATTCCAACGCCGTCAGCACGTCGTAGATGTCCCGCATGTCCTCGACCGAGACGGGCAGGACGCGCATGCCGTGCCGGGGCACCACCGAGACCAGTCCTTCCCGTGCGAGACGAATGAGCGCTTCGCGCACCGGCGTACGACTCATGCCGAGGGATTCGGCCAGCTCGTGCTCGAGGGCGCCGAATCCCGGCGGCCACGCGTTGTCGAGGATCTGGCGGCGCATCGTCGCGTAGGCCCGCTCGACCAGCGACACGGTGGGCGCGATCGGAGCGGCCTTGCGCATCCGCGGCCGCGCGGGCGACACGTCCACAGCCGCGGGCGACTTGCCGTCCACCCGCATCGCCTAGCTGCCCGCGAGACCGTGGGCTTCGGGGAAGAAGAGATCCTTCCACGACGCCGGCTTCACCTTGATGGTTCCGACGCGGTTCATGAAGTCAACGACTGGCTTGACGTTGCGGGGCACGGCCGTGAACTCGGCATCCGGGTCACGCATCATGGCGAGGATCTGGTCCGGCGTCGCCTTGTCTTTGGTGATGCGCACGTAGGCCTCCGCCGCCTGGCGTTGATTGGCGTTGATCCATGCGGTCGCCTCATCGTACGCAGCGATGAATGCTTTGAACGCCTTCGGATTCTTGCTGCGGTACTGCTCGGTTGCGGCGATCACGTTGAACGAGAGCGGCCCGCCGAGGATGGACTTGCCGTCGCTTACCTTGGTGACGCCGGGCGCGGCGAGCTCCATGTACATGAAGGGCGGCGTCGCGAAATGGCTCTTGACCTCGTGATTGCCAGCCAGGATCACCGCTAGCGCATCGGGATGGCGCATGGTGACGGTCAGGGGATCGAGGCGCAGGTGATCGCCGTAGAGCTTGTCGGCAGCCATCTGCAGCAGGATGGCCTGCATCGAGACCTTCAGCGCGGGGACGGCAATGCGATCGTTGGCGGTGTAGTCGCCGAGGGTCTTGATCCGCGGATCGCGGGTCACGAGAGCGTACGGCAGGGCATTCATGCCGAGAACACCCTTGATCGGGTTGGCCGTGCCCTGGGTCTTGGCCCACACCGTGGCCAGGCCCGCCACGCCGAGACTCACGAAATCGACGTTGCCGGAGAGCAGCGTGTCGATCATCACGTCGCTCGAGCGGAAGGTCGCCCACGTAACCTTGGGATCGGGGATCCCTGCCGCCCGCGCCTGCTTCTCGATGAGCTGTTGGTCCTCCATCACCATGAGGGTGAGGTAGCCGAGGCCGTATTGCTTGGCGACCCGGATCTCGGTTTCGGCCCGGGCCGCGGTGGCGACGACCAAGCAGCACAATCCGAGCAGGAAGTGGACGACAAGACGCATGGCTTTCTCCTTATTCAGGCCGGAACGGCCCGTAGTTCCAGTGAACGGGCGGATGCCCGGCAACCGGCGCGTCGAATGCCGCGATTCGATCGCCGAGCAGGCAGCCGAGGTATGCAGTGCGCAATTGCGGCCCCGCGAACGCGAGGCTCGACACGTTCGCCAGGGTCACGCCGCGAAAGTCGAGATCCGCCCGGCCCATCGTTCCCGCGCGATAGGCCGCTTCGGCCTGGGCAAGGTGCGCGCCATCGGCATCCTCGAAGAACAACACCTGGTGGCCATCGCGTTCGACCCGGATGACCCGGTTGCTGACGATGCTGGTGATCCAGATGCCGCCCTCGGCATCGAAG
>JBDSND010000176.1:0-3552 GCA_039915505.1 Casimicrobiaceae bacterium | reverse complement strand
GTACTTCGGCAACGAGGAGTTCGAGGCGCGGCGTTACGACGAGAGCATGCACACGTGGGAGCGGGCGGCGGTGAAAAGCCAGACGTCGCTATCGGCGCTCAACGTCACCCAGAGCGTGATCATCGCCGTCGCAGTGACCCTCATCATGTGGCGGGCCACCGTCGGCGTGGTGAACGGCACCATGACCCTCGGCGACCTGGTGCTGGTGAATGCGTTCATGATCCAGCTCTACATCCCGCTCAACTTCCTCGGGGTGATCTACCGCGAGATCAAGCAGGCGCTGGCCGACATGGAGCGGCTGTTTGCCCTCGCCGCCGAGCACACCGAGATCGCCGACCCGCCCGGCGCGCCGGCGCTCGCGCTCACCCGCGGCGAGGTGCAGTTCGCGCACGTCGATTTCCACTACGACGCAAACCGGCAGATCCTGTTCGACGTGAGCTTCGCCATTCCCGCGGGCCACACGGTCGCGGTGGTCGGACCCTCGGGGTCGGGCAAGTCGACCCTCGCCCGGCTGCTGTTTCGGTTCTACGACGTGACCCGCGGGCAGATCGCCATCGACGGCCAGGACATCCGCGCGGTCACCCAGGCATCGGTGCGCGCGGCCATCGGCATCGTTCCCCAGGACACCGTCCTGTTCAACGATACGATCGAATACAACATCGCCTATGGCCGTCCCGAGGCGAGCCACGAGGAGATCGTTGCCGCCGCGCGCATGGCGCAGATCCACGACTTCGTCACCTCACTGCCGGCGGGGTACGCGACCCCGGTTGGGGAGCGCGGCCTCAAGCTTTCCGGGGGCGAGAAGCAGCGGGTCGCCATCGCCCGGGCGATCCTCAAGAACCCGCGCGTGCTGATCTTTGACGAGGCCACCAGCGCCCTCGACTCACGGGCGGAGAAGGCCATTCAAGCCGAGCTTGCCCGGATCGCCCGCGACCGGACTACCTTGACGATCGCCCATCGCCTGTCCACCATCGTCGATGCGGACGAAATCCTGGTGCTCGATCACGGCCGGATCGTCGAGCGGGGCACCCATGCGGGCTTGCTGGCAGCCAATGGCATGTACGCCCGCATGTGGCGTATCCAGCAGGACGAGGCCCGTCATCCATCCCAGGCCGAAGAGGGCCCGTCGCCGGCGCCGCCCCTCGAGGAACGGCCCGATCCTGCCGATAAGGTACTGGCGGGGGTCGCGCCAACGACCTGAAACTTGCCAGACCCCCGCCCCACAGGGGCGCGCGCCACATGTTGCAAAATTACCCGGTGGTTACGGCGAAACCTCTTGGCGGCGCGGAAAACCCCGTGCTATAACCACGGCATGTTGATCTCGAACGTCATGAACCGACGGCTACTTTTTGTTTTAGCAGCGCTATTCGCGGCCTCCACCGCCTTGGCCCAGCCGCTGCCGGACGCTACCAAGCTCCACCTCGCGTCGGCCAACGCACTGATTCTGGACGCGGCGGGGGGCCAGGCGATCTATGCCAAGGCCGCCAACGATGTCGCGCCCATCGCCTCGCTCACCAAGCTCATGACGGCTATGGTGACCCTCGACGCCAACCTGTCGATGGATGAGGTCCTCGAAGTCGACATGCAGGACTTCGACTACGTCAAGGGGAGCCGTTCGCGCCTGCGCATGGGCGCCACCCTGCCGCGGCGGGAAATGCTCCGCTTGGCCCTGATGGCGTCGGAAAACCGCGCCGCGTCGAGTCTCGCGCGCCATCATCCGGGCGGGGTTGCAGCCTTCGTCGCCGAGATGAACCGCAAGGCCGAGGCGCTGGGCATGACCCGCACCCGGTTTTCCGACCCGACCGGCCTGACGGCGCAAAACGTCTCCACGGCGCACGACCTCGCCAAGATGGTCAGCGCCGCGGCGCAGTACCCGATGATTCGCGAGTTCACCACCACCGGCAGCGCCGTCGTGGAAATTCAAACGACCGGACAGGTGCTCGGCTTCAACAACACCAATGCCCTGGTGAAAAGTCCCAAGTGGGAAATCCAGGTCTCCAAGACCGGGTACATCCGCGAAGCGGGCAAGTGCCTGGTCATGCTGGCGACCATCTCGAGCCGTCCGATCGTGATCGTCCTTCTGGATTCCCTGGGCAAGTACACCCGCGTGGCCGATGCCCAGCGCATCAAGCAATGGCTGGAGACGGGCGATTCGGCGGGCGCCGACGAGATGAAGGAGCCGCGCCTGGTCCGTGCCAAGGCTACGGGCAAGGCGGCGAAGTCGAGCCGACACAAGGTGAAGGGCACGCTAGTGCCCCGCAACGCCGAGCCGATCAAGGTGAAGTACGCTGGCCGCTAGCTAGGCCACGTCCGCGCGCGACTTCTCGACCCAGCGTGAACACAAGGCGGCCACGGCCGCTTTTTTGTCGCCGGCGGCGGTCGCGGCAGGCAACGGGTGGGTGCGCGAAACCACCGGTCGTAGCGGACCGGGTCGATCGCGTTCGCCGAGGCTGCTCCGTGGCGCGCGGCGCGCCGGCCCCGCGGTGCCGATCCCATCCGGGGCCCATCCTGTTTCTCCCGACCGGGCCACCTCGCCGTGGGCGTAGCGGTGCGGCACGGCGGTCACCGCGCGCCTGCAAGGCGCGACGCGAAGCGGCTATTTAGCGGCGACCGGTCGGCGCCGTTTGGTTTCGCCGGGGGCCGGGTTTACCGGGCGCCGATGGGCGTCTAGCAACTCCTGGGCGTGGGCGCGGGTCTTGGCCGTGATGGAGCTTCCCGCCAGCATCCGGGCGAGCTCCTCCACCCGGGCCGGGGCGGCGAGATGGTCGACCCCGGTGCGGACCGTCGCCTCGTCGCCTGCCTTCACCACCCGGAAGTGGGCGTCGGCGAAGGCCGCAACCTGCGGCAGGTGGGTGACGCACAGCACCTGCCGTCGCGCGCCGAGGCTCTGCAGCAGCCGGCCGACCGTCGCGGCCACCGTCCCGCCGATGCCCACGTCGACCTCGTCGAAGATGAGCGTCGGCACGTCGCCGACCTCGCTCGCGGCGACCTGGATGGCAAGCGCCAGCCGCGACAGTTCCCCGCCGGAGGCAACGCGGGCGAGCGGCCCCAACGGCTGCTTGGGGTGGCTCGCGACCTCGAAGCCGACGGTCTCGAGGCCGTGGCTTTGTGGTGTCTCCAGGGCGGTCAAGGCTATCTCCAGTCGGCCGCCCGCCATGGCGAGTTCCTGCATGGCCGTGGTCACGTGGCTTGCGAGATCCGCTGCTGCGCGTCGGCGCGCCTTCGACAGCTCGCCGGCGCGTGCGCGGAACCCGGCCTCGGCGTCAGTTGCCGCGCGCTCGAGCACGGCAAGATCGCTCGCCGCGGCGAGCTCGGCCAAGCGCGCCTGCGTCGCGGTGAGCAGCGGCGGCAGCTCCTCGGGACGGACGCGATGCTTGCGGGCCAGGTCGTGCATGGCCGACAGGCGCTCCTCGACGCGCGCGAGCTCGCCCGGATCGACCTCGAGCCGCTGGCGGTAATTGCGCAAGGCGCGGGCGGCTTCGTCGAGCTGGATGGCCGCCGGCTCGAGCAGGGCCAGCACCTCGGCGAGGGCGGGGTCGTGGACGACGCCGG
>JBDSND010000132.1:0-24797 GCA_039915505.1 Casimicrobiaceae bacterium | reverse complement strand
CGTCAACGGGCGCCTCATCGGCGGCCCTCGAAGCGCTCGAAGGCTGGACTAAGAAGGCAGCGTAAGCTTCCAATGCGTGGTGCGGAGGCGCGCGTGTGTCAATGTGCACCTCCCGCACTATGGCTTCCACTTCAGGGGGCCGCAAGGCTTCCACTGATGGCTCCCGTGGGCGCGCCGACGGGCGGGCAGCCTCTACGCGTGAGGCGCTTTCTCGACTCAGCACGCGCACCGATCACAGGAACTGACCCACAGCCATGAACGAGATCACTGTCGACGTTGCGGTCATCGGTGCGGGCACGGCCGGTCTCGCGGCCTACCGGGCCGCGGTGACCGCGGGCAAGCGCACGGTCCTGATCGAAGGGGGACCGTATGGCACCACCTGCGCGCGTGTCGGCTGCATGCCGAGCAAGCTGCTGGTCGCGGCGGCCGAAGCGGCCCACGCCCCGGCACGCTGGGACGCCTTCGGCTTGCATCTCGAGGGCACGCTGCGCGTCGACGGGCCCGCTGTCATGGCACGGATCAAGCGGGAGCGCGACCGCTTCGTCGGCTTGGTGATCGATGGGATGAACAACGTTCCCGAGAAGGATCGCCTCCGCGGCCATGCCCGCTTTGTCGACGATCAAACCCTCGAGGTTCAAGGCGGCGCGCGCATCCGCTTCGCAAGTGCAGTGATCGCGACCGGGTCGGCACCGAACGTGCCGCCATTTCTCAAGGCACTGGGAGACCGGCTCGCCATCAACGACGACGTGTTCGACTGGAATGACCTCCCGAAGTCGGCGGTGGTCTTCGGTCCGGGCGTCATCGGTCTCGAAGTGGGTCAGGCACTGCACCGCCTCGGCGTGCGGGTGCTAATGTTCGGCCGCCTCGGCCACCTCGGGCCGTTTAGCGATCCGGCGATCCGCGACTACGCGATCCGCACGTTCCAGGAAGAATTTCCGCTCGACACCGACGCCGACGTGCAAGCCCTTGAACGCGTCGCCGACGGCGTGCAGATCACCTACCGCGGGCCCGATCGCACCGTGGTCACGGAGGTCGTCGACGTGGTGATTGCCGCCACCGGTCGCGCGCCCAACGTGCGCGACCTCGGTCTCGACAAGACCGGCCTCGCGCTCGACGCCCGCGGCGTCCCAGTGTTCGACCCGCGTACCATGCAATGCGGCCATCATCCGATCTTCATCGCCGGGGACGCCAACGACGTGCTGCCGCTGCTGCACGAAGCGGCCGACGAAGGCCGCATTGCCGGGCACAACGCGGCGACTTACCCGCACGTCGAGCCCGGCCTGCGCCGCGCCCCGATCGCCGTGGTGTTCTCCGACCCGCAACTCGCCATCGTGGGCGCACGCTTGGTCGACCTCGTGCCGGGTAGCTTCGTGACCGGCATCGTGTCGTTCGAGGATCAGGGCCGCAGTCGCGTCATGTTGCGCAACAAGGGTCTGATGCACGTCTACGTCGATATCGTTTCCGGCCGGCTGCTCGGCGCCGAGATGATCGGCCCGGATGTCGAGCACCTCGCCCACCTGCTTGCCTGGGCGGTCCAGGCGCGCTTCACCATCGGCCACACCCTGGAGATGCCGTTCTACCACCCGGTAGTGGAGGAAGGCTTGCGTACGGCGCTGCGCGACGCGCAGGCCAAGTTCCTGAATGCCGAGAAGCAAGGCGCGGAGATGGAAAAGGTCGAAGCCGCGCTGGAGTGCGCCACCGAATCCGTGAACGGCGCACTCGCCTGACGGCCGCGATCGCCGGGACACCCGGCGCGAGCGAGCGAAAACGCGTCGTCCCTCGGCGGGCGCTGCGCCATGTGGTCACCACCGCGGGTGTAGCGCTCCAGCGCGGAGAGCGTCACAATGGCGGCCCGGCGCGTCGCGCCATCCTTCAAGACCCTTCATTCGAGGTCCCCATGCGTCCCATTGTCCCGCTGTTCGCCCTCCTGCTGAGCCTCGTGCCCGTGCAGCCGCTGTTCGCGCAGTCGCAACCGATCAAGGTCTTCGGCCTGGTCGAGCTCTCCGGCACGGGGGCGACGTCGGGCAGCAACTTCAACGACGGCGTGAAGCTTGCGGTGAAGGAAATCAACGCCGCCGGCGGCATTCTGGGCCGGAACGTCGACTACTCGGCGAACGACACGCAGTCTCAGCCGCAGGTCGCCAAGGCGCTGGCGGTAAAGGCCATCGACAACGAGGCGTATGTGGTGATGGGCCCCGTGTTTTCGGGCTCGATCCTGGTCAGCATGGCGGAAACGCGGCGTGCCGAGATCCCTAATTTCACCGGCGGCGAAGCGGCCGCCATCACCCAGCAGAAGAATCCGTACATCTTCCGCACCTCGTTCACCCAGACGACCGCAATGCCCAAGGTGGCGCGCTACATAGCCGACGTCCTGAAGGCGAAAACCGTGGCCCTCGTTTGGGTGAACAACGACTTCGGCAAGGGCGGGCGCGACGTGTTCACCAAGGCTGCCGAGGCACGGGGCATGAAGGTCGTGGCCGACATCTCCACCGAGCCCGGCCAGCTCGACTTCTCCGGGCCGGTGCTGAAGGCCAAGCAGGCCAACGCGGATGCGATCTTCGTGTACAGCAACGAGGAAGAATCGGCCCGGGCGCTGCGCGAGTTGCGCAAGCAGGGCTACGACAAGCCGATCGTGGGTGAAACGGTGCTGACGAGCCAGAAGGTCATCGAGCTGGCAGGCGAAGCCGCCAACGGCGCCGTCGCTCACGTCGGCCTCACCGCCGACGCCCCGAGCCCGGGCATCAAGGCATTCGCCGCCAAGTTCCAGAAGGAATACAACTACAAGCCGGACCACAACGGTCTCAAGGGCTATACCGGCATGTACATCGTCAAGGCGATCACGGAGAAAGTCGGCAAGGTGGATCCGAAAGCGTTCGCCAATGCCATGCACGGCGCCAAGCTGGCGGTCAAGGATTACCCCGGCGTCCTGATGGACGTCTCGTTCGACGAGAACGGCGATCTGGATCGCGAGAGCTTCATGACCAAGGTCGTCAACGGCAAGCAGGAAGTAATCGCCACCCTCCCGCCCGCGTCGAGCAAGTAGCGGCAATCTGCCCGTGGGGACCCAGGCACCGGAGCGATGGCCATGGACAATGGCCTTCGCATCGCCGGTCTTTTCGGGCGGCCGGTCACGCACTCGCACTTTCCGGTCATCCACGACCATTGGATCGCGCAGTACGGTATCCCTGGGCGCTACTTGCTGTTTCCAGTGCCGCCGGAGAAGCTCGAGACGGCGGAGCGCGGCCTCTCGGGACTAGGACTAGGGCTGCGCGGCTGCGACGTCACCGCGCCCCACCAGCAGGCGGTCTGCCTTTGCGGCGCTTGGGCTATGGCGACGACCCTTGCTGCGGCTTGATGCCCGCCGCCTTGACCCCCCCCGGCCCGCCTGGCCACTTGCTCGCGCTCGAACACCACAGACCAGTCGGCACGCGGCTGCGCGCGTTCGATTCTCCCGCGGGAAGCGACACCTGTTCTGAGGTACGAACGTCCGGTCAGGACAGGCCGTCGTCGACCGCAACGTTCTCGGCCACGAGCTCGACACCGGAGGCCTGCGCCTGCAACACCAGCAGCTTGGCGAAATCGTCCTGGTCCATCCCATGACCGATCAAGGTCTGCACGAGGTCGCGGGTGATGGACGCCAGCGGCATCGGCACCTCGAACGCGCGCGCTGCATCGAGCCCGAGGTCGAGGTCCTTGCGCAACAGCTGCGGCGTGAAGGTGACCTTCATGTCGAGGTTGACGAACGCCGGGGACTTGTAACGCGAGTACGTCGAGCCCATCACGCTCTGGTTGATGAAGTCCAAGAACGCGTGGCGCGGCACGCCGGCCTTCTGGGCCAGGATGGTGACCTCGGCAAGGGACTGGGTCACCACCCCGAGAAACACGTTGTGGCAGATCTTGACGATGCGGGCGAGTTCGCCCTCGCCCACGTAGCTCGCCGCTGGACCGATGCGCTGGAGATACGGCAAGGCCAGCTCGAAGGCATCGCGCGGACCCGAGCATACGAACGACAGGCGCCCCGCCTTGATCACCTTGGCGTTGCCCGACACCGGTGCGGCGAGCATGGCGATCTCCCGCGCCGCGAGCTCGTGGCGAAGCTGCGCCGAGCCGTCGATCGAAATCGAAGAGCATTCGACGATGAGCCGCGGCCGGCGCGCAGGATCACCCGAGAGCAGGCCGGCGGGTCCGAGCAGCACCTCGCGCACGTCGTCGTACGTGGACACCATGACGAACACGATGTCGCAGCCGGCGAGCTCCGCCACCTCCGCCGCGACCCGCGCGCCCTTGGCCGCCAGCGGCTCGGCCTTGGCGCGGGTGCGGTTCCAGACAGTGACATCGCCCCCCGCCCGCACCAGGCGCTCGGCCATGGCGTAACCCATCCGGCCGATGCCGAGCCATCCCAGCGTGGCGGTTGGCGCGCCGGCTGCAGCGCTCGTTCCGGTTGCATTCATGATTCGATGTCCAGAAAAGTGGTTGCGATCAGGATGCCGGGCACGACGGCGTTCGCGGACCGCCGCGCCCCGGCGTGCGCTGGTAGGCTGGGCGCTGGTGGCTGGGCGACCGGAGTCAGTACGGGTTGGCGATCGGTAGCTCCTGCGCCGGAAATAGCGAAATCACCTTCGGCCCGGTGGGCGTGAGGATCACCTCTTCCTCGATGCGGGCTGCGGAAATGCCGTCGGTGGCGGGACAGTAGGTCTCGACGGCGAAGACCATGCCGACCTTGAGCTCGATGGGTTCGCGCAGCGAGTTGAGGCGCGACACCAGCGGGCGCTCGTGCAGGCCGAGCCCCAGGCCATGGCAGAAGTTAAGCCCGAAGGCTTCCATCTCGGTCGAGAACCCGATTTCATTCGCAGCCGGGAAAGCCGCCGCCACCACGTCCGAACTCACTCCGGGCTTCAATAGATCGATGGCGCGATCCATCCACTCGCGGGCGCGGCGATAGGCGTCGTGCTGCGGTGCCGTCGCTCGGCCGACGCTGAACGTGCGGTAGTAGCAGGTGCGATAGCCCATATAGGACTGGATCACGTCGAAGAAGGCCTGGTCGCCGGGACGGATCAGGCGGTCGGTGAAGTTGTGCGGGTGGGGCGAGCAGCGTTCGCCGGAGATGGCGTTGATGGCCTCGACGCAGTCGGAACCCATGTCGTAGAGACGCTTGGTCGCGAGCGAGACGATCTCGCTTTCCTTCACGCCCGGTTTCAGCGCCTCGCTGATGTCCTGGTAGACGCCGTCGACCATCGCCGCAGCCATGTTGAGCAACATGAGCTCGTCGATGTTCTTGACCTCGCGGGCGGCAAGCATCACCTGCTGGCCGTCGCGCACGTCGATACCGAGCTTCTGCAGCTCCAGCATCATCGGCGGCTCGACGACGTCCACGCCGAGCGGCATCTTGCCCACGCCTTCGGCATCCAGCAGCGACTTGATCTCCCGCGCCGCATTGCGGAAGAGCTCGTAATCGCCACCCACCGCGCCGCGCAGCCCGAGCAGGCCAGCGCGGCAGTGGTCGTGGTGCAGCCAAGGCGCATGCAGGCGGTGATGGCGAGCCGCCGAGCCGAAGTCCCAGATGTAGGGGTCGCCGTTGCCGGTAAGCAGCGAGTAACGGGTCAGCTTGTCGCGTGCCCACTCGCCGATCACCGTGCTGGTGGTGTAGCGGATGTTGTGCTGGTCGAAGCACAGCAGCGCGCCCAGCTCCGACTCCGCGAGGACGGCCCGGGTACGCGCCAGGCGGTAGTCGTGCAGCCGCCGGAAGTTGATCCGCTCCTCGAAGTCCACCTGGGTGTGACCCGGCGCCTGCAACGGCCGGTCCCAGTGATGGTTCGGATCGATGTCGTCGGGCCGGACGATGCGTGGCTCGGGAGGTTTCTTGGCCTTGGCCATCCGGATTTCCTGTCAGCGCGGCGCCGTGGCCGCGCGCAAGTACGTTTCGTCGAGGTAGCGCGACGAGTCGGTGAGATTCTTCTGCGGACGCCCGAACTCGCTGCGCAGCTTGAGCACGTTCTCCACGCCCGGCATGTCGAAGCGCCCGCCCTTGGAAAAGCTATCGCGGCTTCCCGTCATTGCTTTCACCGCCGCGATGGCCGCAGCCTCCGGGACATCCGGGAGATGCTTGCGGTAAAGGGCTACGGCCTCGGCCTGGTTGGCGGGGTCGAGCAGCCAGTCGAGGCCCGCGACCGAGGCGCGGGTGAACCGCACAAGGGTGTCGCGATTGGCCTCCGCCCACGCACGGCGGGTGAATCCGACGATGGCCTGGTAGGGACCCACGACCGTCCCGAAATCGGCGAGCTCGCGGTAGCCCTTGCTCTTCGGCAACAGGTCTAGCGGCGTGGTGAGAATGGTCGCCACCGTCTTGTTCTCGAGCAGCAGCTTCTGCCGCTGGCCAGTGTTGCCGATCGGCTCGAGCGTGTAGTCGCCCGGCTGCAGGCCGCCGGACTGCAGCAGTTTCATCATCGCCAGGGAATAGCCGGTCGACACGGCGTCGACCCCGAGCGACTTGCCCTTGAGATCGGCGATGGCCTTGATCTCGGGGCTGGCCATGAGATGTACGGTGCCGTGCATCACCGACATGAAGGCGAAAAAGTCCGGCGGGGTGGGAAGCTTCGCCTCGCCCTGACCCTCCTGGTAGCCGACGACGTTGTCGAACGTTGCCAGTGCGACGTCCTGGTCGCCCTTCATCATGGCCTCGGCGAGAAACACCGAGCTCGGGGTCAACGTCAGCTTGACGGCAAGGCCTTCCGCCGCAAAGTAGCCCTGGTCGGCTGCGACCCACATCGGCGCGGTCGCCCCGCCCGGGAACAGGATGACCCGGACGGGCGTCTGGGCAGCCGCAGCAGCCGTCATCAAGGCCGCGCAGCAAACCGCGGCAAGCCTGGCGATACGCATCGGTGTTCCTCCATGGATCAGTGACCGCGCCTGTCGTTGTGTCGGGCGCGCAGTCGTCGCCCACGATAATCGATCGTGGCGGCATCGCTCAAGCGAAAAACGGGCGTCTTGGTTACTGCAGGCGCGGGCGATGCATGATGTCGGCACGGTCGATGGACTCGACGCGCACGCTCTGAGCGACGCCCCCGCGCAAAAGTGTGAGGGAGATGGTGGTGCCCGCGGGCCCCAGGCGCCAGACCTTGCGGAAGAAGTCGGCCAGGTCCTGGATTTTGTGCGCACCGACCCGCGTGACCGCGTCGCCGAGCTTGACCCCCGCCTTGTCGGCCGGCCCGCCTTCGGCAAGACCCGTGACGACGATGCGATCCTGCACTTCAGCGGCGTAGATGCCGAGCCACGGTCGCGGCAGCCCCACGCGCCGCCCACGCTGCATCAGGTCATCCATGATCGGCTCCAGCAGGTCGACGGGCACGATCATGTTGCCTTTTACCGTTTCGCCCCCGACCTCCTCCTGCACGAAGAGCGACCCGACGCCCGCCAACGTGCCATCCATGCGCACCAGCGCCGCGCCGCCCCACTCCGGGTGCGCCGGCATGGTGAACAGCGCTGCGTCGAGCACGTACTCCCAGTAGCCGGCGAATTCGCGCCGGGCGAAGACCTTGGCCTTGAGGGCATGACCGCGTCCGCCATGGCTGATGACCAGGACGTCATCGCCCGGGCCGAGCTCATTGGCGGTGCCGCGCTCGATGGCGGGCGCCGGCAACTCCGCGAGCGGCTGCACCAGGCCGAGGCCACTCTGGAAGTCGTAGGCGACCACGTGGGCAGGCACCACCTGACCCGCGTTGGTCGTCAGCCATATCGCTTCGGCTTCGGCGATGAGATAGCCGATGGTGAGCACGAGACCGTCCCCGTCGATCACGATGCCGCTGCCGATGCGCTCGGTGCCAAGCACCCCCGCTGTGAACGCCGCTTCGGGAATCTCCGCGCGCAGCATCACGACCGCGTCCAGCACCGGCTTCAACTCGAAATCAACCTCGTCCGCCCGGGGCTGGAAGGAGGAGGGAAAGGCCCAATGGTCATCGTCGGTCATGTTTGGCATCGGCTTGCACCCACCGCGTTGCAAGCGGTCGGAGTTCGGTCCCGCGCGATTGGTTCCGGCGGCGAAGGCTGCGTGCGCGACGCATTGTCGGCCACAGGAAGCGTGTCGATCGAGCTTACATGCATGCCGCGCCGGAAACACAAGGCCCTGAAACTACACTTGAAATTTATCCGGTGCGGATCTTGCTATAGATGTTTCGGGGCTGCATCGCTGCTCCGCGCCGTGGGGGCGCAGAGTTTCGGGTTCTCCGTTTCGAGATTTGGGCCGCATCGCTGATGCGGCCTTTTTTTTGCCGGCGCAGCCGGGGTGTGTGCAACCCGCCTGCTCCACACGTCGGTGCCCGAGAAGCTGCCGATGGCCACCTCGGAACGATTTTGCCCCGGCCTGGATCGGGTGCGCTGGCGTGATTCGAGCCTCAACCCGACCAGCCGAGGTGACTCAGGAAATCGCGGGTGCGATCGGTCGCGGGCGCATCGAAGATCTGCTCGGGCGGCCCCTGCTCGACGATCCGTCCCGCGTCGAAGACGGCCACCCAATCGGCGACGCGCCGCGCAAACGCCATCTCGTGGGTCACCACGACCATGGTCATGCCCTCCTGAGCCAGCACCTTCATCACGTTGAGCACTTCACCGATCGTTTCCGGATCGAGGGCCGACGTCGGTTCGTCGAACAGCATCACGTCGGGCTCCATCGCTAGCGCGCGCGCAATGGCGACCCGCTGCTGCTGCCCGCCCGACAGCGCGGCCGGCAGGTTGCTCGCCTTGTCGGCAAGACCGACCTTGACGAGCATCGCATCGGCGCGACGATCCGCCTCCACGCTGGACAAGCGCAGGACGGTGCGCGGACCCTCGGCAACGTTCTGCCGCGCCGTGAGGTGAGGAAACAGCTCGAAGCTCTGGAACACCATACCCATCTTCTGCCGCACCGCGCGCAACGCGCGCTCCTCGCGCGGCAGGCGCTGGCCCTCGAACTCGATGTCGCCGCCGTCGATCGTCTCGAGCCCGTTGGTGCAGCGCAGGAGCGTCGATTTGCCGGAACCTGATGGACCGATCAGGCATACCACCTCGCCGCCGTGCACGTCCAGGGAAACGCCTTGCAACGCCGTGAACGTCCCGTACC
Source organism: Casimicrobiaceae bacterium (assembly GCA_039915505.1). Classification (GTDB taxonomy): domain Bacteria; phylum Pseudomonadota; class Gammaproteobacteria; order Burkholderiales; family Casimicrobiaceae; genus CAIWHR01. The sequence continues at coordinate 15,706 of JBDSND010000132.1, read as the reverse complement.
GCTTCACCACGTCGAGGTAGCGGATGATCTTCACCCCCGAAGCCTTCTTCCGCACCGCGTCGGCGTCGCTCATTCCGTGACCTTAAACCGCCGTTGCATCCAGTCCACCAGCTTTGCCTGGGGATAGCCCAGAAGCCAGTAGAGCACCGCCATGGCCGTCAGCATTTCCAGCACCCGGAAGGTTTGCGCCCGCACCTGCATCGAAACGTAGGCGAGCTCGGTGACCGCGATCACTGACACCAGGGACGTGTCCTTGAACAACGATACCCAGGTGCTGGCGAGCACCGGCAAGATCCGTCGCAGGGCCTGCGGCACGATGACCCGGCGCAACGCCTGGCTGCGCGTCATGCCCAGGGCCATCGCCGCCTCGGACTGGCCGCGGCGGATGGAGTTGAGCCCAGCACGAAAGGTTTCCGCGTTGTAAGCGGTGACGTTTAGCGACAACGCCGCGAGTCCGGTCGCCAGCGGCGAAAGCCCGATCCCGGTGAGGATCGGCAGGACGTAGAACGCCCAGTACACGACCAGGATCAGCGGCAGGTTGCGGAACAGCTCGACGTACCCGGTGGCCAACGCGCGGACGGGCTTCCACCCGTAGAGCCTCAGCACCGCGACCACGATCCCACAAGGGACCGCGATCGCCATGGTGGCGATGGTGAGCAGGAAGGTCGTCGCGGTGCCCGCGAGCAGGGCATCCCGGTGCGTCCAGACCACCGACCAGTCGAGGTTCATGGGCGTCGATCGGCCATGTCAGGATCGGCCGAGATGCGCCACGCGCCGGTAGATCCGATCGACCCCACGGGTGACGGGAAACAGCAGCAGAAAGTAGAGCAGCATCGCGACGCTGTACACCTCGATCGGCTGGAAGCTCTGTCCGGCAACCGTCTCCGACTGGCGCATCAGCTCCGGCACCGCGATCACGGAGGCGATGGCGGTGTCCTTGATGGTGACCGAGAGTAGCGAGCCGAATGCCGGCAGCATCCGCACCAGCGCCTGCGGCAGCAGGATGCGGCGCAGCACCTGAGCGTGGGACATGCCAAGCGCGAGCGCGGCCCGTGTCTGGCCGGGGCGCACCGATTCGATCCCGGCGCGCACGATTTCCGCGGCGTACGCGGCGAGATGCACGGTCAGGCCGATGAGCGCCGCCATGAACGGCGACATCGTGATCCCGGCCACGAGCGGCAAAGCAAAGAAGGTCCAGACCAGGACCACCAGCACCGGGATCGCCCGCATCGAGTCGATGTAGAGGACGAGCGGAATGCGCAGCCACGCGGGACCGTAGAGCCGTCCCAGCGCGATCAGCAACCCCGCGCCGAGGCTGCACAGACCCGACACCACCGACAGCAGGATGGTGATCCAGACGCCGTAGGCGAGAAACCGCCAGCTGTCGGCGACGACGGCGAAATCGAAAGCCATCGATGCGACGCCGCAGACGGCGGCTTACTTCATGGTATCGATGACCCGCGCCTCGTCCTTTTTGAGCTGCGGCTCGAGTTCCTTCTCGACGGCGCGCGCCCATTGCAGGAAGGCCGCCTGGTTCTTGTCGATGGCCATGCCGACCGGCGCCGCCTTCTCGGTACTCCCCTGACAGTTGCCCTCCTTGGGCAATACGGCGAGCTGTTTCAATTTCCTTCCCATCGCCACCCACGGCACCCGATTGACCGGTACGGCGTCGGCGCGCTTGGCCATCACCTCCTCAACCGGTGCCACGCCGGAGCCGGCCACGCCGCGCAATTGTGCCTTGGGAAACCGCTCCTTCACCCAGCCCTCCTCGCCGCCACCGGTGTAGTAGGCAATGGTGATGCCGGGCTTGTTGAGATCGTCGACGCCCTTTGCATTGGCGAACTTGGGATTCGAGGCCAGCCCGAACATGCATACGCTGGTGCTGGAATAGATCACGAAGTCGACGACCTTGAGGCGGTCGGCAGTCTCGGCGAGTGGCGTCACGGCGATGTCGACTTGGTTCGACGCCAGCACCGGCACCTTAGTCTCGTGGCTCACCGGCACCGGCTCGAGCTTCACGCCGAGGCGCTTGGCGTACTCCTGCGCGAGCATCCATGCCGGCCCGCTCCACGCGTCACCCTGGCCGGTGGTGTTCTCCACCAGCCACGGCGCATTCGCAAGCACCCCGATCCGCAGCACGCCAGCCTTCTTGATCGCATCGATCCGCGGACTTGCGCCCGGGGCAGGCAGCGCGACGTCGGCCCAGGCGACCACCGCGAACGTGAAGCCGATCAGCAACGCGAACAATCGATTGCAGCAACTAGCCATGGTCTTTCTCCTCAAGGACACCGTGAGCGGGGCGGTGGATCATCTGCGACTCGGCATGCCGTGTCAAATCCGCACCGCGCCCGAGTGTTCGCACCGCCCGAGTGCCGCTCGAGACTGGTCCCCGCGATCGGCCGAGGGCACAGACGCCATGACCACGCCGCGCTGCGCACCGACACGTCAAGGCCCACCCGCGCACCGCGCGGCACCGAACCCGGCGCGGTGTGCTCCCTACCTTCGCGCCGAAGGGTGCGGGCCTTACTCCGCCCGGGCGCCGACGTCCTTGGCGATCTTCGACCACTTCGCGCCCTCGGCGCGCATGAATCGGTTGAACTCGTCGGGTGAGTCACCGACCGGCTCCAGACCGCCGGCGCGCAGCTTGTCGCGGATCTCGGGCATCGCCATGGTCTTGGCGAACGCGTCGTGGACGCGCTTCACGATTTCCGGCGGCAGGCCCGCGGGACCGACCAGTCCGTTCCAGGCGACGGCCTGGAAACCAGGCACGCCAGCTTCGGCGATCGTCGGCAATTCCGGATAGATCGTCGAGCGCCGCGGACTGGCGACGGCCAGCGCGCGCAACTTGCCACTCTTGACGTGCGGCATCAGGTTGGCCTGATCGCCGATCACCACTTGCACGCTGCCGCCGAGAAGATCCGTCACCATCGGCCCACCGCCTTTATAAGGCACGTGTAGCAGCTCGGTGCCAGTTGCAGACTTGAAGAGCTCGGTGGCCAGATGCGGCAGGCTGCCGCTGCCGGCAGATCCATAGGCGAGCTTGCCGGGATTCGCCTTGGCGTAGGCGATCAGCTCGGCGACGCTATTGACCGGCACCGAGGGATGTACGACCAGCACGTAGTGCACGTCGACGGTGTGCATGATCGGCGTGAAGTCCTTGGCGACGTCGTAGGGCATCTTGGCGTAGATGCCGGGGTTGATCGCCAGGGTCGCGATGTTGCCGAGCAGCAGCGAATAGCCATCGGGCGGCGACTTCGCGACGTTCTCCGCACCGATCATGCCGCTGGCACCCACCTTGTTGTCGATGATTACGGTTTGGCCCAACGCCTCGCTTAGCGGCTGCTGCACCACCCGCGCATAGAAATCGACCGCGCCTCCCGGCGGAAACGGCACGACCACCCGGACCGGGCGCGTCGGCCACGTTTGCGCCGCGGCGGCCACCGAGCACAGCATGGCAGCGGCGATCAAGAGATGGCGAAGCAGCAGGCGGATGGACATGGAGAATCTCCCTAGAGAAATGTCGCGAGCTACTATACACATTCCCATGCTCCGGAATGAACGATGACATCGACGATCGCGACCATCGTGTCGCTCGAATGCCGGGTGTTTCGCGCGCCGATTGCAACGGCGATGGCGAACGCCTTCGGCGCCATGACCAACCGACCGGCGACGTTCGTGCGCATCGACGCCAGCGACGGCGCGTGGGGATGGGGCGAGGTGTTCTGCAATTTTCCGCAGGTGGGTGCGGAGCATCGCGCCGCCCTCGCACGCAGCATCTTCGCGCCTTTACTGCAGGGTCAACCATGCGCCGACGCCGCGCACGTGCGCGCGCTGCTCGACGCCCGCACCCGGCAGATGGCGATCCAGTGCGGCGAGCCCGGCCCGTTCGCCCAAGTGGGCGGCGCGATCGACCAGGCGTTGTGGGACATGGCGGCCCGCCGCGCGGGCGTACCACTTTGGCGACACCTGGGTGCCGCCCATGGCCGGGTGCGGGTCTACGCAAGCGGCATCGGTCCCGAAGATGTCGTTGCCATCGCCCTCGCCAAGCGCGAACAGGGATACCGGGCCTTCAAACTCAAGGTCGGCTTCGGCGCGGAACGCGATCGCGCCAACCTTGAGGCCATGCGCGCGGCCCTTGGTCCGGAGTCGACGATCATGGTCGATGCCAACCAGGCGTGGTCACCCGACGAAGCACCTGCGCGCATCGCCGCGCTGGTCCCGTTCGACCCGCACTGGATCGAGGAGCCGATCCTCGCCGATTACCCCGCGGCCACGTGGCGCGCCGTCGCGGAGCAGAGCAGCGTCCCGCTGGCGGCGGGTGAGAACATCCGCGGCCTGGCGGATTTCGAGTCGGCGCTCGACAACGGCCATCTGGGTGTCGTGCAACCCGACGTCGGCAAGTGGGGGGGGATCAGCGGCGGTCGCGAAGTCGCCGCGCGCGCGGCGGCCCGCGGCGTGACCTTCTGCCCACACTGGCTCGCCGGCGGCGTGGGCCTCGCGGCGTCGATGCACCTCGTCGCGGCCGTGGGATCGGCCGCGAGCTTTGCCGAGGTCGATGCGAATCCCAATCCGCTGCGTGAGGAGGTCTTTCCGATGGACGTTGAGGACGGCGTGGTCACGCTCTCGGAGAAGCCCGGCCTCGGGATCGAGCCCGACCTCGTCGCGCTGGAGCCGTTGCGTACGGCTTAGCCCGCCGGTCGCCTGCCGCGGGCAACCGGCCGGGCCGTCGGGATCCATACACCTTCGATGCCCTGGACCCCGGGCGTGCCGGAAGGTCACGTCATGCTGGCCATGCGGCGCCAGATCGGGGTATGAACGCAATGGACATCCTTCGCATCGGCGCAACGTGGGCGTGATTTCACCCCGGCTTGGGTCGAATGGTGTCGCGGTGCGGTTGACGACATCGCGATCGAGAGGTCGAGTCATGGTTTCATCAACGGAGGATGCGATGCGTAGTTCTGGTTGGCGGTTCACCCTGCGGTCTTGCGTGTGTGCGTTGGCGTTGCTCTTGGCCGGTGGCAGTGCCGGTGCCCTGGCGCAGGCGTATCCCGCCAAGCCGGTGCGGATGATCGTACCCTTCGCCGCAGGCGGCACCGCCGATCTCGCCGCGCGGGTGGTCGGCGAACACATGGCGCAGGATCTCGGCCAGCCAGTGGTGATCGACAACCGTCCCGGGGCCGGCGGCACGCTCGGCAGTGCGGTGGCGGCGAAGGAACAGGCCGATGGCTACACCATCGCCCTCGGCAGCGTCAGCACCCACGCGACCAGCGTCAGTCTCTATCGCGATCTCAAGTACGACCCGCGGCGCGATTTCGTGCCCATCGGCATGATCGCCGAGGTGCCCAACGTGCTCGTCGTGAGCGCCAAGCTCGGGGTGAACAGTGTCGAGGAGCTGGTGAAGCTCGCCAAGGCCAAGCCCGGCACGCTCAACTTCGGCTCGATCGGTAACGGCACCAGCCAGCACCTCGGCGGGGAACTCTTCAAGCTGGTGACCTCGACTCAGATCACTCACGTTCCCTACAAGCAGAACGCCCAGCTGGTCGGGGATCTCATCGGTGGCGAGATCCAGATGATCATCGATAACCTGCCGAACGTGCAGGGCCACATCCAGTCGGGCACCCTCAAGGCCCTCGCGGTGACGACCCTCATGCGCGTGCCGGCCCTGCCCAACGTCCCCACCATGGCCGAGATCGGTTACCCGGACTTCGCCATCTCGAGCTGGGTGGCGTTGTACGCACCCGCCAAGACCCCCAATGACATCGTCGCGCGGCTCACCCGCGAGCTGCAGGCTGCGCTGGCCGCACCCAAGGTGCGCGACCGCCTCACCGGCGCGGGACTACAGGTGCGGCCGCTCGATGCCGAGGCGTTGCGGACGTTCATGGACACCGAAATCGCCCGCTGGGCCCGCGTGGTTACGGCCTCGGGTGCGCGCATCGACTGATCGCCTGCTGGACCGCTCATGCTGCACCGCTCATCTAAGGAGACTCGCTTGCGCACGGACTTCCACGGCATCTATCCCATGCTCTACACCTGCTACGACGAACGCGGCGGGCTCGATCGCCGTGGCCTCGAGGCGCAGATCGAGGCCTGCATGGCCGGTGGCGTGCATGGCATCGCGCTCCTGGGCATCGTCGGCGAATACAACAAGCTCGACGTCAACGAGAAGCTCTCGATCGTGGAATGGACCATGGCGGCGGTGCGGGGCCGGGTGCCGGTGGCGGTCACGGTCAGCGAGCAGAGCGAGCCCGGCCAGGTGGCTTTCGCGCGAGCGGTGCAGGCGATGAAGCCCGCCTGGCTGATCCTCCAGCCGCCCGCCGTGCGCAACGTGCCAGAGGCTGCGTTCGTGCGGCTGTTCGGCGCCGTCGCCGACGCAGTCGACCTGCCGATCGCGATCCAGAACAATCCGGTGAACCTGGACGTCGTGCTGTCTGCGGCTGCACTCGTGCAGCTCAACCGCAATCATCCCAATGTCTGTTTGTTGAAGGGCGAGGGCCCCATTCTCTATGTCCGGCGCCTGCTGGACGAGACCCAGGGGGCATTCCGGATCTTCAACGGCCGCGGCGGCCTGGAGCTGCCCGCCAGCGTACTGGCCGGTTGCGTCGGTCTGATCCCGGCCCCCGAGCTCGCCGATGTCCTGGCCCGTTGTTGGGACCTCATGCGCGCCGACGATCCGGCACACCAGGCCCAGGCCGAGCGCCTCCATGCCTCGATTCTGCCGGCTTTGACATACGTGATGGCCTCGCCGGAGCACATGCTCTGCTATGGCCGGCGCCTGTTCGCGTCGCGGACCAGCACGGCGCCGGTGCACACGCGGCAGCCCTGCGTGCTCCCCGACGCGTTCGGCATGCGCATCCTCGAGCGCCTCGCCGCCGACTTGCCGGCGTTCGGCAAGGGCGCCCGCGCGTGAACACGCCACTGCCGGCGGGACCGGGTCGCCGCGTTCCTGCGCGAGCCTCCCACGCCTCTGTAAGCGCGCGAGCGTTCCACGGCTCCACAAGCGCGGGAGGGTTCCACGGCTCAACAAGCGCAGGAGAGTTGCACGGCTCCGTTCATGCGGCCGCTGGTTGCGGTGCCGCGCCCGCGGCATCCCCAGGCCCATCCGTCGGCCCCGCGTTCTGCCGGACGCCCACCCGCCCCGCCATCCCCGCCCGGCGCGACCGATGAGCGTGATCGCGGCCCTCTTGGTGGCAGGCATCGGCGTTCTGATCGGCACGGTGGGTCTGGGCGGCTTCCTGCTCGTGCCCGTGCTGGTGTATCTCGAGGGCGCGAGCGTGCGCGACGCGGTCGTCGTGGCCGCGCTCGCATTCCTGACCGCGGGGCTCCTGTCCTTCGCGCTTGCGAAGCGACGCGCCGACCTGACGCTGCGGCCGCATCATGCTTTCCTGCTGAGCACGGCGCCGGGCGCAATCCTGGGCGCCCTGGTGGTGAGCAGGCTGGTCGACGGGACGCTGGCGATCGTCATCGCCGGCGCGTTCGCCCTCGCGGGTATAGCCGAGTGGTTCGGCCTGCCACGCGACGCTCAGGCGCGCCGATCGACAGCGACCACGAACCTCGCCGGCGGTCTCGCCACCGGTTTCGGCTCGGCGCTCACCGGCACCTCGGGCCCGATGGTCGCGATGCCCCTGCTGGCGTGGCTGGGCCTGCCCATCCGCCAGCGCATCGTGCTCGGTCAGATTGCCCAGGTGCCGATCGCACTCGGCGCGACCCTGGCCTTCCTGAGCCTGCGCGAGGTACCGTTGCGCCTCGCTGCGTTCACCAGCCTCGCGCTGTGCGCAGGGCTGCTCGTCGGCGCGCTGACCACGCCGGCGGTCGGTGCGCACTGGTTGCGCCGGGTCGCCGCGCTGCTGATGCTCGGGGCGGCCGCGAGCATGCTGGTGAAGGCCCATGGCTGACGTGCTTAGCGCCGGCCTGATCCGTCGGTGATCGCGGTGAAGACCCATGGCTGAGCGCGGCCCCAACCGCGGCGCGTACGACACCGCGTTCACCATCGCCGACGTCACCAGCGTCCGGGTGCACGCGCCCGGTCCCGATTACTGGCGCGGCTTCATCGCCCGCGATGCGAGTTCGACGCCGGCCGATCGTTTCGTGTTCTCGCCTCCATGGCGCACGGTGTATGCGCGCGCAGTCGAGACGGCGTTGGTGCGGGTGCGTCTCACCGACGGTACGGTGGGCTGGGGCGAAGCGACCTGCCCGGTGGCCCCGGAGGTTGTGTGTGTACTGGCGAACGGCTTCGTGGCCGAACTCGTCCGCGATCGGACCTTTGGCTCGGTGGCAGCGCTGGTCGACCTGCTCTACGACGCCCAGCGTTGTCGCGGCTACCTGGCAGGACATCTCCAGGACGCCGTCGCGGCGCTCGACATCGCCTTGCACGACGCCCTGGGCAAGCGCGCGCGGCGTCCCGTCTGTGACCTTCTCGGCGGCGCGGTCATGGCGCGGCTGCCCTGCTATCTCTCCGGCGCGCGCGCCGAGACCCGTGCCGAGCGCGTCGGCCTGCTCGAGGCATGGGCCGCCGAGGGCGGCCACGCCGTGAAGATTTTCCTGCGCGGCGCGCTCCAAACGGACCTCGAGGAGGTCGCGGCGTTGCGCGATGCCGTCCCGCGGATCGACTGGTGGGCGGTCGACGCGCTCTGGACATACGAGGATCCGGCGATCGCGGCGACCGCGAAGGCAGCGTTCGGATCGCTGGGTACGCGCTGGCTGGAATGCCCCATGCTGCCGGAAGATCTTGATGGGCATGCTCACCTGCGGGCGCAACCGGGCACGGCGATCGCCCTCGGCGAGCACTTCCGTACCGCGCTGCAGGTCGCACCCTGGATCGTCGATCCGGCCGTCGACGTGCTGCAGCCCGACATCGGCCGCACCGGTTTCGTGATGGCCGGCCGCATGCGCGCCGACGCGATGGCGCTCGGGGTGCGGGTCACGCCGCACATGGGCGGCGCCCTCGACGTGATGCAGGCGGCGACGCTGCATTTCGCGGCGGCCTGCGGTGGCGACCTTCCCTGCGAGTACCAGGCGGGTCTCGCCAATCGCCTTCCGGACGTGGTGCGCTCACAATGGCGGCGGACCTCCGGCAGCTTCGAGGTACCGGAGGCGCCCGGGCTCGGCATCGACATCGATGAGCATGCGCTGCAACGATTCATCGTGAGCGCGTAGCTTTGCTTTGCGCCACGGCCTCCAGCGCGGCGACCAGCGCGACACGAACGGCGGCCGGCGCGCCCGCGATGGGCGGTCTATTCGACACGAACGGCCGCAGACGGGTCCGTGACGGGCGGCCTATTCAACGTGGGGCACCAGGAGGACGCATGCAGGATCCGCACCACAGCACAGATTTCAAGGGGCAGATCGACCGGACGCGAGAGACCTCGACACCGTCCTGGCGGACCCCGACACGCGCTGCCACGGGCGCGCCGAACGTGGTCATCGTCTACATGGACGACATGGGCTTTTCCGATCCCGGTTGCTTCGGCGGCGAGATCGATACGCCGCACATCGATGCCCTCGCCGCGCGCGGACTGCGCTTCAACCACTACACCACCCATCCGCTGTGCTCGCCCGCGCGGGCCGCGCTCCTCACCGGGATGAACGCGCACGCCGTGGGCACTGGGTGGCTCGCCAACAATGACGCCGGCTACCCGGGCTATTCCGGCGAGATCCCCTTGGCGGCTGCGACCCTGGCCGAGACGTTCCGGGCCAGCGGCTACGAGACCATCGCGATCGGCAAGTGGCATAACACCCCCACCCGTGACTGCGTGCCGTCGGCACCCAAGACATCGTGGCCGACCAGCCGCGGCTTCGACACGTATTACGGCTTCATGGAGGGCGAGGCGCACTTCTTCTTCCCTGCCCAGCTCATGATGGGCCATCAGCTGGTGCCCATCGACCTGTATCCGCGCGACTACTACACCACCGACGACTGGACCACCAAGTCGATCCAGTTCATCAAGGAGCTGCGCGCTTCCGATCCGGCCAAGCCCTTTCTGCTTTATCTCGCCCACAACGCGGTGCACGCGCCGTTGCAGGCCAAGCCCGGCGATCTCGCCAAGTACCGCGGGCGCTACGACATGGGATGGACCGCGGCACGCGAGGCCCGCTTGCGCAAGCAAAAGACGATAGGGCTCGTGCCACCGGACACGCGCCTGCCGGACTCCGACCCGCGAGTGCCGCCGTGGGACGACACCGATCCCGCCGATCGGGACTTGTTCGCCCGGCACATGGAAGCGTACGCGGCGATGCTCGACTGCGTCGACCAGAATCTCGGCCGGCTGGTGACATTCCTGGAAAGCCTGGGCGAGCTCGACAACACGATCGTCGTGTTCGCCTCCGACAACGGCGGCGCCGACGCCGGCGGCCCCACCGGGATGTTCAACAACTACCGGCGGTTCATGGGCCTGCCGCCGCCGCCCATCGAGGTCGAGCGATTGAGCGCAGCGGAGCTCGGCGGACCGCGCAGCGCGTCGCTCTATCCCACCGGATGGGGCGAGGTGTCCAACACGCCGTTCCCGTCGTTCAAGACCTACACGGGCGGCGGCGGTCGACGGGTGTCGTTCATCGTCTCCTGGCCGGCGCGGATCAAGGATATCGGCGCGATCCGCAGCCAGTTCGCGCACGTCACCGATGTGTTCCCCACCCTGATGGAGCTCGCTGGCGTCGCGCCATTACATGAGGTGAACGGCCAGCCGGCGCTTGAACGTCACGGCCAGAGCTTCGCCCCGGTGCTGCTCGACGGAGCAGCCGCAAGCGCGCGCACCGAGCAGTATTACGAGTGCTGGTCCAACCGCGCCTTCTACCGCGACGGCTGGCTGGCCCGGTCGCTGCAGAAGCGCGGCGATCCGATCGACCTCGACAACTGGACGTTGCACGATCTCACCCGCGACTTTTCCGAAAGCGAGGATTTGCGGTCGCGGCATCCCGACAAGCTCGCCGAGCTGACCGATGCCTTCGACCAGGCCGCGTGGCAGTACTTCGTCTACCCGTTGGACAATCGCGACCGGCGGGAAAAGTTCGCCGACGCCGCGCCCGGAACGGCCGCAGCCGAAGACGTTCCCCGTACGTTCCTGCCCGGCATGCAAACGGTGCATCGTGCCATCGTGTTTCCGCTGATTGCCAGCCGCTCGTTCCGGATCACGGTGCGGTTCACCCACGGTGAGGGCAACGACGGCGTGCTGTGGGCTATCGGCGATCCCACCGGTGGCATGGTGCTGTTCGCCGACCGCGGCAAGCTGGTGTTCCATTACAACGGCTTCGGCGAGCGCACGACCGTGCACGGTCCGACGCTCCCAGCGGGAGCGCGCACGGTCACGCTCGATTACGAAGCCTTCCCGGCGCGACAGGGTCGGGGCCGCCTGCTGGTCGACGCCGCGGTTGCCGTGGACTGGACGGCGATGGCACCGACGATGGTCCTCTACGGGGTGCTGGAAGGGCTCGACATCGGGCTCGACCGGCGCGGCCCGGTTCTGTGGGAACTCTACGAGAAGCACGGCGCGTTCGGCTACAGGGGCACGGTGCACGATCTCACCATCGAGCCCGGCCAGCGCGTGCCGAATTGAACGCGCGTCCGGCACCGCAGGCGGAGCACGCTAGCGCGCAACGGCTTTACGATGCACCGTGGCGCACGAACTGACTCGCCAGCGCCCCGGTATGCAGGAATGGATGCGACGTCGTCCCCGCACGTGTGGCGACGCCGATCGACAGGATGCTCGACCCCTAGCCCTAGCTTGACCCACCCCCTTCGACCCAAGGAAATCACCATGGCCCGTGCCGCCCTGTACCGAAAATGCCTGCCCGTCCTGGGTGCAGGTCTCGCGCTGCTCGCGGTGGCGACGACCGCCCCCGTACGCGCCCAGGATGCCAGCACCTACCCGAATCGGCCCATCACGGTGATCGTGCCCTTCCCCGCCGGCGTGGGCGTGGACGTCGTGATCCGCACGCTGGGGCCACGGCTCACCGCCAGCATGGGCCAGCCGATCGTCGTCGACAACAAGCCGGGCGCGGGCGGCAACATCGGCCAGGAGCTGGCGGCGCGGGCGCCGAAGGACGGCTACACCCTGCTCGGCACGGCCAGCAACTTCGTCGCCAACCCGAGCCTCTATCGCAAGGTCAACTACGACCCGCTGAAGGACTTCACGCCCATCACCGGCCTCATCCGTACGCCGTCGGTGCTGGTCGTGCCGGCGGACTCACCGATCAAGTCGGTGCCACAGCTCATCACCATGGCGAAGGCCGACCCCGGCAAGATCAACTATGCCTCCGGTGGCAACGGCTCGATGGCGCACTTCAGCGGCGAGCTCTTCAAGACCCTCGCCGGCGTCGATCTCACCCACATCCCGTACAAGGGCGCGCCGGACATCATGAGCTCGTTGCTGTCGCGCACCACCGACCTCGCCTTCCCGGTACTGGTGAGCGTGCTGCCGCAGTTGCGCGCCGGCACGTTGCGGGCGCTCGCCATCACCGGCACCAAGCGCAGTCCGCAGCTACCCGACGTGCCGACCATGTACGAGGTGATGAACCCGGGCTTCGACATCGAGTCGGAGAACGGCATCGTCGCCCCGGCCGGCGTGCCGGCGGCGATCGTCGCCAAGCTCAATGCAGAGATCGTCAAGGCGTTGCGCGACCCGGCGGTGGCGGGTCCGCTCACTGCGAATGGCTTCGAGGTCGTCGGCAGCACGCCCGCGGAGATGGGGGCGCGCCTCAAAGCCGACGTCGCGAAGTTCGACGACATCGTCAAGAAGTCCGGCGCGCGGGTGGACTGAAGCGAGCCAGCACGTCGCGGGGGGGCCGCAGCCCGCCGCGTGCGGCACGGGGGTGCTGCGCGCATCGCCGGGGCGGCGGTGAACGTCCTCCACGGTGCCGTCGCGACACCGGTTCGATGACGCGCGCCCGGCGCGACTGCAGCTCGCCTACATGCTGCGCCGGTACTGGCCGCCGACCTCGAACAAGGCGTGGGTGATCTGGCCGAGAGAGCACACCCGCACCGTGCTCATGAGTTCGTCGAACACGTTGCCGTTGGCGATCACCGTGGCCTTGAGGCGCTCCAGCGCTGCGGACGCCGCAGCCGCGTGCCGCGCGTGGAAGTCGGCCAGGCGCTCGAGCTGGGAGGCCTTCTCCTCGGTGGTCGAGCGGGCGAGCTCGACGCCATGCGGCGCGTCGTCGGTGCGCGGATTGCGGAAGGTGTTGACCCCGACGATGGGATAGCTGCCATCGTGCTTCTTGTGCTCGTAGTAGAGCGACTCTTCCTGGATCTTGCCGCGCTGGTAGCCGGTCTCCATGGCCCCGAGCACCCCGCCGCGCTCGCTGATGGCCTCGAACTCCTTTAGCACCGCCGTCTCCACCAGGTCGGTGAGCTCCTCGATCACGAACGAGCCCTGGTTGGGGTTTTCGTTCTTGGCGAGGCCCCACTCGCGGTTGATCACGAGCTGGATGGCCATCGCTCGGCGCACGCTTTCCTCGCTCGGGGTCGTGATCGCCTCGTCGTAGGCGTTGGTGTGCAACGAATTGGCGTTGTCGTAGGTGGCGATCAACGCCTGCAGGGTGGTGCGGATGTCGTTGAAGGCGATCTCCTGCGCATGCAGGCTGCGCCCGGACGTCTGGCAGTGGTACTTGAGCTTCTGGCTGCGTTCGTTGGCACCGTAGCGCTTTTTCATCGCGATCGCCCAGATCCGCCGTGCCACCCGGCCAAGCACCGCGTACTCCGGATCCATGCCGTTGGAAAAGAAGAACGACAGGTTCGGCGCGAAGTCGTCGACGTGCATTCCGCGGGCGAGATAAGCCTCGACGAAGGTGAATCCGTTTGCCAGGGTGAACGCCAGCTGACTGATGGGATTCGCACCGGCCTCGGCGATGTGGTAGCCCGAGATCGAGACCGAGTAGAAGTTGCGAACGTTGTGATGGACGAACCACTGCTGGATGTCGCCCATCACCTTCAAGCTGAACTCGGTGGAGAAGATGCAGGTGTTCTGACCCTGGTCCTCCTTCAGGATGTCGGCCTGCACCGTGCCGCGGACGGCGGAGAGCGCCCAGGCGCGGATCTTCGCGGCCTCGTCGTCGGTCGGCTCGCGACCGTTGTCCTTGGTGAACTTGTCGACCTGCTGGTCGATGGCAGTGTTCATGAACATCGCCAGGATCGTCGGCGCCGGGCCGTTGATGGTCATCGACACCGAGGTCTTGGGATCGGTCAGGTCGAAACCCCCGTACAGCACCTTCATGTCGTCCAGAGTCGCGATCGACACGCCCGAGTTGCCGACCTTGCCGTAGATGTCGGGGCGCAGGTCGGGATCGAAGCCGTAGAGAGTGACCGAATCGAACGCGGTCGACAGCCGCTGCGCCGGCATGCCGTCGGCAACCAGGTGGAACCGGCGATTGGTCCGAAAGGGATCGCCCTCGCCCGCGAACATCCGGGTCGGATCCTCATTCTCGCGCTTGAAGGCGAACACCCCGGCCGTGTACGGAAAGCTGCCGGGAACGTTCTCGGCAAGCTGCCAGCGCAGGATCTCGCCGGCATCCTCGTAGCGCGGCAGCACCACCTTGGGGATCCGGGTACCCGACAGCGACGTGTAGGTGAGCGCGGTGCGTACCTCGCGGTCGCGGATCTTCACCACGTACTCGTCACCCGCATAGGCCTTGCGGGTCTGCGGCCACATGTCGAGGAGCTTCTTCGCGCGCGGATCGAGCTTGTCCTCGCGCGCCTTGGCGAGCGCGGCGAGGGCGTTATCCGCTTCGCCCGCTCCGGGACCCTCGGCACCCTCGGCGCCGAGCAGGGTACGCGCTGCCTCGAGTTGCTGGCGCTCGCGCGCAATCCGGCTCTGCGCGGCCGCCCAGGCGTGATACTCGCGTACCGCTTCGGCGATTTCGGCGAGATAGCGCACCCGCGCCGGCGGCACGATCACGTTCTGGCCGGTCGAATGGGTGGACTCGGGCTTGGGTAGCCGGCCGGGCTCGAGCGCGAGGCCCTTGCCGCCGAGCCTGGCGACGATGGCCTGGTAGAGCGCGGTCACACCGTCGTCGTTGAACCGCGAGGCGATGGTGCCGAACACCGGCATGGCTTCCGGCGCCTCGCGAAAGCGCGCATGGTTGCGCTGGAACTGCTTGCGCACGTCGCGCAGCGCGTCGGCTGCGCCCTTGCGGTCGAACTTGTTGATCGCGACCAGCTCGGCGAAGTCGAGCATGTCAATTTTCTCGAGCTGCGATGCGGCCCCGAACTCCGGCGTCATGACATAGACCGGCAGGTCGACCATCGGAGCGATGGCGGCGTCGCCCTGACCGATCCCCGAAGTCTCGACGATCACCAGGTCGAAGCCGGCGACCTTGCAGGCCGCGATGACGTCGGGCAGTCCCTTGGTGACCTCGCTGCCTGCGTCGCGCGTCGCCAGCGAGCGCATGTACACGTTCGGGTGCTCGATCGCGTTCATCCGGATGCGGTCGCCAAGCAGCGCCCCGCCGGTCTTGCGGCGCGAGGGGTCGATCGAGATCACGGCGATGCGCAGCCGGTCGCTCTGGTCGACCCGGAAGCGCCGGATCAGCTCGTCGCAGAGCGAGCTCTTGCCGGCGCCGCCGGTGCCGGTGATGCCGAGGGTCGGCACCCGCGCGCGCTCGGCGCGGCGTACGAGCTCGGTGCGCGTCGCCTCCGGCAGCGTGCCCGCTTCGATCGCGGTGATGAGCCGCGCCAGGGTACGGGTGCGCTCGAAACGGTCCTCGGCAGTCAAGGCGTCGA
>JBDSND010000096.1:0-28346 GCA_039915505.1 Casimicrobiaceae bacterium | reverse complement strand
GAGGCCCCGGCGCTGCGGGTGCGACTGGCACCGCCGTCGAGCGATACCGCCGGAAAGAGTCCCGCGCGCTGCTCGCGCACCAGCGCGCGTGCTTGCTCGTACGAAGCGACGGCGGCCGCAACGGTCTGGTTCGCCGACTCGACCCGCGCTTCGAGCGCGGTGAGGGGGGGGTCGTCGAAGAGTGTCCACCAGGGCCCGCGCGGCAACGTATCGGCCGGCGTGGCCGCCACCCACCCCTCCGCTTCCTTGAACACGGCTGAGAGCGGCGTCGAGGCACGCTCGTAGGTGGGCGCGACGACACAGCCGCCGACGAGCAGCGCGAGGCCCAGGAGCGCGCCCGCGCAGGTTGTTGCGCGCAGCACGGCGATCATGGCGAGGCCACCACCGCAGGATCGCTACCGGTGCGACCGAGTTCGCGCTCGAGCGGACTGCGCCGGCGCAGCTTGTCCAGCAGGACGTACACCACCGGGGTGGTGAGCAAGGTCAGCACCTGGCTCGCGATCAGCCCACCGATGATGGCGATGCCGAGCGGTCGGCGCAGTTCCGCGCCTTCGCCGAAGCCGATCGCCAAGGGGAGGGCACCGAGGCCCGCGGCAAGGGTGGTCATGAGGATCGGCCGGAAGCGCAGCAGCGAGGCTTCGCGCACTGCGTCGACCGCGGACAGTCCCCGGGTGCGCTCGGCCTCGAGGGCGAAATCGATGATCAGGATGGCGTTCTTCTTGACGATGCCGATCAGCAGGAAGAGACCGATCAGGGCGATGATGGAGAAATCGAGACCGAAGAGCATCAGGGCGATGACGGCGCCGAATCCGGCCGCCGGCAGGGTCGAGAGCACGGTGATCGGATGGATGAGGCTCTCGTAGAGCACGCCGAGGACGATGTAGATGACCACGATCGCCGCGGCGATCAGCAGCGGCTGCTGGTTCTGCGAGGCTTCGAAGGTGCGGGCCGTTCCCTGGAAGCTGCCGCGCACGTTGGTGGGCATGCCGATGCGCGCTTCAGCGGCGCGCACGGCGTTCTGCGCGTCCGAAAGATTGCTGCCTTCGGCGAGGTTGAAGGACACGGTGGTGGCGAGCTCACCGTCCTGGTGATTGACCGCCGTCGCCGCGGCGCCTTCGGAAAACCGGGCAAATGCGGAGAGCGGTACCATCCGGCTCGTGCGTGCGCTGACAGGCTGCCCCGTAGACTGGTCGCGAGAACCCGGGTTGATGACCGCGGTCGTGGTGGTGCCGATGCTGGCGATGCTGGTGGTGCTCACGGCGTTGCTGCCGCTGCTGCCTGCCATCGCGTTCGACGCCGCACCCGGGGCGGCGCTGGAGGCGAGCGATGTTCCGCCGGCAGCCGACCCGGTCGGCATGGAGGCATTCGCCGCGCCGCGTGCCGGCACGTACACGTCGTTTAGCACCAGCGGCGACGTGGCGAAGCGCGGTGCGACTTCCATCACGACGTGATACTGGTTGATTTCGTTGTAGATGGTCGCGACCTGGCGCTGGCCGAAGGCATCGTAGAGCGCGTTGTCGACATCGCGCGCCGTGACCCCGAGTCGCGCGGCCGTGGCGCGGTCGACCGTCACCATGACTTCCACCCCGTTCTCGCGCTGGTCGGTGTCGACATCCGTCAGTGCGGCTTCATCCTTCATCGCCTCGGCGAGGCGCACCGCCCAGCTCCTGAGGTCGGCGACGTTGTCGCTCTTCAAGGTGTACTGATAGGTCGACGTGGTCTGCCGACCGCCCATGCGCAGGTCCTGCACCGGATTGAGGAAGAGCGTCACCCCGGTCACCTGAGCGAGCTTCGGCCGCAGTCGCGCGATCACCGCCTGGCCGGTTTCGGTGCGCTCGCCCAGCGGCTTCAGGTTGACGAACATGAAGCCGCCACCGGCGCGACCGCCACCGGTGAACCCGACGACGGTATCGACCGCGGGGTCGCCATGGATGATGTCGACGAGCTGGCGCAGCTTGTCCTTCATGCCCTGGAACGAGATGCTCTGGTCCGCGCGCAGGCCGCCGGATAGCTGACCGGTGTCCTGCTGGGGAAAGAAGCCCTTCGGAACGGCCATGAACAGGTAGACGTTCATGACGATCACCGCGACCAGGCTGAACAGCACCAGCCAGACGCTTGCCAGCGCCCAGTCGAGGCTCAGCGCATACGCGCGGTGCACGCCGGCGAAGCCGCGGGCGAAGCAGCGCGCCACCGGTCCGGGGTGGCGCAGGTGGCCTTCGCGATCGAGAAGCCACGCGCACAGCATGGGGGTGGTGGTGAGCGAGATCAGCAGGGAGATCATCACCGCAACCGACAGGGTCACCGCGAACTCGCGGAAGAGCCGTCCCACCTGGCCGCCCATGAACAGTAGCGGGATGAAAACCGCGACCAGGGACAGGCTGATCGAGACCACCGTGAAGCTGACCTCGCGAGCGCCGAGCAGGGCGGCGCGGAAGCGGTCCATGCCCTGCTCGATGTGCCGGGTGGTGTTCTCGAGCACCACAATGGCGTCGTCGACCACGAAACCGGTGGCGACCGTCAACGCCATCAGGCTCAGGTTGTTGAGACTGAAGCCGAGCAGGTACATCACCGCGAACGTGCCGAGCAGGGACACGATCGTCGCCACGGCGGGAATGATCGTGGCGCGCACCGTGCGCAGGAACGCGCTGACCACCAGGATTACCAGGACGATCGCGATGACCAGGGTCAGCTCGACCTCGTGCAACGACGCCCGGATCGATTTGGTACGGTCGGAAGCGACCTGCAGACGCACGTCGCTCGGCAGCTGGGATTCGAGCTCGGGCAGCAGCGCCCGCACGCCGTTGACCGTCTCGATCACGTTGGCGTTGGGCTCCGGCGTGATCAGCACCACGACCGCCGGCTGGCCATTGAACAGGCCGAGGGTGCGGGTGTCCTCGACCCCGTCGTCGACCTCGGCGACGTCAGCCAGGCGAATGGCGCTGCCGTTGCGCCACGCCACCACCAGGCCGCGATAGTCGGCGGCGGTCCGACCGGCCGTGGTCGTGTTCGCGCCGGTGTAGATTTGCAGCCGCCGGCCGTTGCCTTCGATCGCGCCCTTGGGCCGGTTGGCGTTGGACGCCTGAATCGCGGCGCGCACGTCTTCCATGCTCACGCCGTATCGGTTGAGCGCATACGGCAGGAGCTCGACCCGGACGGCGGGCAGCGATCCGCCGCCGATCTCGACATCGCCCACACCCTCCACCTGCGCGAGCTTCTGGGACACGACATTGGCGACGTCTTCGTAGACCTGTCCCGGCGAGCGGGTGCGCGAAGTGAGTGCCAGGATCACCACCGGCGCCGACGCCGGATTCACCTTGCGATAGGTCGGGTTGCTGCGCAGCGTCGCCGGCAGGTCGACCCGCGCCGCGTTGATCGCCGCCTGCACCTCGCGCGCGGCCGCGTCGATGCGGCGGTTGAGGTCGAACTGCAGAGTGATCCGGGTCGAGCCGTTACCGGAGGACGAGGTGATCTCATTCACGCCGGCGATGGTCCCGAGGCGACGCTCCAGCGGCGTGGCGACGCTCGTGGCCATGGTTTCCGGACTTGCGCCGGGCAGTCGCGCGCTCACCGACACCACGGGGAAATCGACGTGCGGCAGGGGCGCCACCGGCAGCACCATGAATCCGGCGATGCCGGCCAGGGCGATGCCGATGGTCAGCAGCACCGTCGCCACCGGACGCTCCACGAACAGCACGGAAAAGTTCACCGCTCGCTCTCCGGCAGTGCCACGGGCGCCGCCGAGGGACTGCGTCCGAACCAGCGCCGACCGAGCCGATCGAAGCCGAGATAGATCACCGGGGTCGTAAAGAGGGTCAGCATCTGGCTCACGATCAGGCCGCCGAAAATAGACAGGCCCAGCGGCCGCCTCAGCTCCGCACCTTCTCCCCACCCCAGCATCAGCGGCACCGCGGCGAACAGCGCCGCGAGGGTGGTCATGAGGATCGGCCGGAAGCGTAGCAGCGCGGCCTGGTGGATGGCCTCGCGCGGCGACTTGCCCTGCTGGCGCTCGGCGTCCAGGGCGAAGTCGATCATCATGATGGCGTTCTTCTTGACGATGCCGATCAGCAGGATGATGCCGATGATGCCGATGACGTCGAGCTCGTGACGGGCGAGGATCAGCGCGAGTAGCGCACCGACACCGGCGGAGGGCAGGGTCGACAGGATCGTCAGGGGATGGATGTAGCTCTCGTAGAGCACCCCCAGCACGATGTAAACGCAGATGATCGCGGCGAGGATCAGCCACAGCTGGTTCGACAGCGAGGTGCGGTAAGCGCCGGCGGAGCCCAGGAAAGTGAGGGTAACCGCGCTCGGTAGCTTCAAGTCGTCGGCGGTGGCGCGGATCGCATCCACTGCACGGCCGAGCGACACTCCGTGAGCGGTGTCGAAGCCGATGGTGGTGGCCGGGTATTGCGCAACGTGGGTGATCTGCAGGGGCGCGGGACGCTCGTCGATGCGCGCGATCGCCGACAGCGGGGTGGTGTCGCCGGAGCCGGTGCGCACGTGCAGCAAGCCGAGCGATTGCGGTGTGGCGAGCAGTCCGGGGCGGGCCTCGAGGATGACCCGGTACTGGTTGGTCTCGGTGAAGATGGTCGAGACGATGCGCTGCCCGAAGGCGCTATAGAGGGCGTCGTCGACCGTCGCGGCGGTGATCGACAGGCGCGCCGCGGTATCCCGGTCGAGGGTGACGAACGCGGCCAGCGCGGTCGCGTCGGCATCGGAGGTGACGTTGCGCACTTCGCGCACCTGCTGCAGGCGTTGCGCGAGCCGGGTCGCCCATTGCACCACCGTGGCGTTGTCGGCGGCCTCGATCGAAACTCGGTATTGGGTGGGGCCGGTCGCGGCGTCGATGGTGAGATCCTGGGTCGGCTGCAAGTAGAGATTCACGCCGGCGACCTCGCGCACCCGCGCGACCAGACGGTCCATGATCGTGCGCTGGTCGTCGCTGCGATCGCTCGCCAGGTTGATCAGCATGCTGCCGGTGTGCAGCATGGTGTTGTTGGCGGCGTCCACGCCGATGAACGACGACAGCGAGGCGACGGCGGGATCGGCAAGGATCGCCCGCGCCGCCGCCTGTTGCAGGTCACCCATGCGCGCGAACGACACCGATTCCACGGCTTCGACCCGGGCCTGCAACTGGCCGGTGTCCTGGGTGGGGAAGAGTCCTTTGGGGATGAAGAGATAGAGCATGACCGTCAGCACCAACGTGCCGGCCGCGACCAGGAGGGTCAGGCCCTGGCGCGCGAGCACCCAGGTGAGCGCGGTGTCGTACCGACCGATCAGGCGGTCGAAGGCGTGGGTGAGACGCGCGCCGACGCCACCCTCCGGTTGCTCGCTCTCGCTTTTCAACCATCGCGCCGACATCATCGGCACCATCGTCAGGGACACCACCGCGGAGATCAGGATGGTGATCGCCAGGCTCACCGCGAACTCGCGGAACAGCCGCCCGACGACGTCGCCCATGAACAGCAGCGGGATCAGCACTGCGATGAGCGAAACCGTGAGGGAGATGATGGTGAAGCCGATCTCCTCGGCGCCGGCAAAGGCGGCATCGACGGCCACCCGCAGCCGGCCCGGCCCGTCGATCGCCTGGCCATCGCGCTCGGCGGCGGCGAGCGCGGCGCGCCGCATCTCGAGGTGGCGGGCGATGTTCTCGATCATCACGATGGCGTCGTCGACCACGAACCCGGTGGCAATCGTGAGTGCCATCAGGCTCAGGTTGTTGAGGCTGTAGCCCAGGAGGTACATCGCCCCGAAGGTTCCGACGAGCGAGATCGGCACGGCGATGCTGGCGATGATGGTGGCGCGCACGCTGTGCAGGAAGGCGAAGATCACCAGCACCACCAGCACCACCGCCACCAGGAGCTCGATCTCCACATGCAGCACCGAGGCGCGGATGCCGGTGGTGCGGTCGGTGAGGAGATTGACCTCCACGCCCGCGGGCAACCCCGCGGTCAGCTCGGGCAGGCGCGCCTTGATCGCGTCGACCGTGGCGATGACGTTGGCGCCGGGCTGGCGCTGTACGTTGAGGATGATCGCCGGGCGCAGCATGTGACCGCGGATGCATTCGCCGGCATCGCCCTGGCCGGTGCCACGGTCGGGAGTGGTCGTGCAGGGCAGGCTCGCCCACGCGCCGAGGCGCGCATTCTCGGCGCCGTCGACCACCACCGCTACGTCGCGCATGCGCACCGGCGCGCCGTTGCGAAACGACACGATCAGATTACGGTAGTCGTTCGCCGTCAGCAGCTGATCGTTGGCGTTGATGGTGTACGCGCGGGTGGCCGTGTCGAAGCTGCCCTTTGCGCCATTGGCATTGGCGGCGGTGATCGCCGTGCGCAGGGTGTCGAGGCCGAGGCCGTACGACGCGAGCAGCTGGGTATCGGCCTGGATGCGTACGGCAGGGCGTTGGCCGCCGGAAAGGTTTACCAGGCCCACCCCCGCGACCTGGCTGATCTTCTGGGCGAGCCGGGTGTTCACCAAGTTCTGCACGTCGGTCAGCGGCATCACCTCCGACGTGATCGCGAGGGTCAGCACCGGAGCGTCGGCGGGATTGACCTTGGCGTAGATGGGCGGCGCCGGCAGGTCGGCGGGCAGCAGCGAGCCGCTCGCGTTGATCGCCGCCTGCACTTCCTGCTCGGCGGCGTCGAGGGTCTCGCCGAGACTGAACTGCAGCGTGACGATCGACACCCCCGCGGCGCTGGTCGAACTCATCCGCTGCAGGCCCGACATCTGCCCGAAGTTGCGCTCCAGCGGGGCGGTGATCGTTTGCGCCATCACCTCCGGGCTGGCGCCGGGATAGAGGGTCTGCACCTGGATGGTCGGATAGTCGACCTGCGGCAACGCCGACAGCGGCAGGAAGCGCAGGCCAACGAGGCCCGCCAGCACGATCGCCAGCATCAGCAGCGACGTCGCCACCGGCCGCTTGATGAACGGACGCGACGGGCTCATGCGCGGGCCCGGCGCGCGGGTTCGCCGAGGAGCGTGATCACTGTGCCGGCGCTTCCGCCGGCGCTGCGGGTGAGGAACGGCGACCGCCGCCGCCATTGCCACGGCCGCCGCCCTCGCGCGGAGCAGTGGCCGGCGCGGCCTCGGTGGCGGACTGGGCCTTCGTACCACCGCTTTCACCCGCACCGTTGCCGCTGCGCTCGCGCGGGACAGCAGGCGTGTCGCCACCATTGCCGCTGCGGCGCACGCGCGCACCGCCCGCGTCGGTGCCGCGGCCGGGCGTGCCGGTCGCATCGCCTCCGCTGGCATTGCCCTGGCCGCGGGCGCGGGGAGCCGCTTCCGCACCCTCACCTGTCACTGCCCCGACGCCCGCACCGGCGTCCCCGGCGGCGTTGCGACCCGCGCCGCGGCGCGCACCCGCCGGCAGCGCATCGCCCGGCAACACCACGCGTGCGCCATCGCGCAAGCGATCGGCGCCTTCGGTGATGACTGTCACGCCGGCCTCGAGTCCGGTCGCTATGACGATCTTGTCGGTGGTCGCTGTGCCTACCGTCACCGGCTGCATCTTAACCGTCCGCGAAGCCTCATCGAGCACGAATACGAAGTCGCCGTTGCTGCCGTGACGGATCGCGGCGACCGGCACCATGACAGCATTGCTCAGGGTGCGTAGCAACAGGCGAACATTGACGAACTGGTTGGGGAAGAGCGCGAAGTTCTTGTTCGGGAATCGAGCCTTGGCCCGTACCGTGCCTGTCTGGGTATCGACGGCGTTGTCGAGCGTTGCGAAGGCACCGGTCTCGAGCACCTGGGTGCGAGTACGATCGAGCGCCGTCACCGGCATGCCGGCACGATCGCGCAACCGTGCCTGGATCTCACCGACGCGATCCTGCGGCACGGCGAACTCGACATCGATCGGCGCGAGTTGGGTGATGACGGCGATGCCATTGGCGTCGTTGCTGCCGACCAGGTTGCCGACATCGACCACGCGCAGCCCCACGCGTCCGGAGATCGGCGCAACGATGCGGGTGTAGCTGACGTTGAGCTGTGCCGCACCTTCCGCCGCGCGGCCGGCGGCAATTGTGCCTTCGAGCTGCTTGACCAGCGCCGCCTGGGTGTCGACGTCCTGACGGGCAATCGAGTCCTGGCCGAGCAGCGTCTGGTAGCGCTGCAAGGTCAGGCGGGCATTCTCGAGCTGGGCCTGGTCACGCATGCGCTGTCCCGTCGCCTGCATCACGGCCATGTCGAACTGACGCGGATCGAGGGTGGCGAGGAGCTGGCCGGCCTTCACTTCCTGGCCCTCGCGAAAGAGCACCTCCTTCAGCACACCGGTGACTTGCGGACGAACGACTGCGGTCGCCGCCGGCGTGACCGTACCGAGCGCTTCGAGCACGATCGGTACGTCGCTGCGCTCCGCGCGGGCGGTGCCGACCGTGGTGGGTGGGGCGCCGCGCGGCCCACGTCCCGGGCCGCCTGCACCCGCCGCTCCGCCCGAACCGGGGCGAGCCTGGCCGCCCAGCGCTGCCGATCCGGGCGTCGCCGGCAGATCGGGATGGGTGAGGTGCCATGCAAGCCAGGCAAGCCCGGCGAGCACGAGCAGCGCGATCGCGCTACCCAGAAGGGTGCCACGACGACTCAGCCGTGGGTGCGTCACCTCCGGCGCTGGTGCTTCGGTTTCCTGGTCCATTGCGTTTCCCGGGCGGTGCGCCGCTTCGAAGGGCGGGCGTCACAGCGACGCCCCTACGTGCTGCCTTGGGAAACGCGGCACGCCGGTGCTTTGCCTACATGCGGCGTGTGGCGACGGGTTATCGGCCCGTCTTCAATTGCGGCGTCCGATGAGACACGAGTGCCGCCCGCGCGTTCCGTAGTGTGGGTGCGCGCGGACGGCGATTGCCGGCAGCACGCGGGGCGCACTCTAGCAGTGTTTGGACGATCCCGGGCCTGCCGGTATGGCATGTGCCGCGGCAGGGCAATTCCTTCGCCAGTGTCGGGCGAGCACCCGGCCGGTACGGGCCGCGATGTTTTCAGGCGGGCGGACTTGCCGCTTCCGGTGCGCTCGCCGCCGCCAGGGTCGCCATCTCATCGGTGCCGAGCTGCAGCCTCGCACCGGCTAACAACTCATGGAGCTGGGCGAGGGACGTCGCGCTGGCGATTGGGGCGGTGATGGCCGGCTGCGCATTGAGCCAGGCGACGGCGATCGCCGCCAGGGTGACGTCCCGGGCCGCGGCGACCGCATCCATGGCCGCCAGGATCCGAAACCCGCGGGGCGTGAGGTACTTGGTATTGGAATGGGCGCGCGCAGTCCCGGCGACCGCCTCGACGGATCGATACTTGCCGGTGAGGAAGCCGCTGGCGAGCGCGTAGTAGGGGATCACCCCCATCCCCGCGCGGGTAGTGATGGGGGCGAGATCGTGCTCGAACCGTTCCCGGTCGTACAGGTTGTAGAGCGGCTGGAGGGTCTCGTAGCGCGGCAAGCCATGGGCGCTGCTGAACGCGAGCGAGGCCTCCAGCCGCGCCGGCGGCATGTTGGAGGCACCGATCGCCCGCACCTTGCCGGCCTCGACCAAGCGCGCGTAGGTCTCGAGCGTTTCCTCGATCGGCACGGTCTCGTCGTCGAAGTGCGACTGGTAGAGGTCGACGTAATCGGTATTGAGCCGGCGCAGCGAGGCGTCGATCGAGCGCTCGATGTGACCGCGGCCGAGTCCCTTGCCGCCGGCGCCCATGTCGGCGCCGACCTTGGTCGCGATGACCAGGCGGTCGCGGTCCTGGCGGCCCTTGAGCCACTTGCCCAGGATGGCTTCGGACTCGCCGCCCTGGTGTCCGGGCACCCAGCGCGAGTATGAATCTGCGGTATCGATGCAGGTGAAGCCTTCCGCCACGAATGCATCGAGGAGTGTGAACGACGTCGGCTCATCGATTGTCCAGCCGAAGACGTTGCCGCCGAAGATCAGGGGTGGTGTGGCCAGTCCGGATCGTCCCAGGGGTTCGGTTTTTTCCATCGTGGCTCCTGTTTAAAGCTGATCGCCGGTCGGCAGGGTGCGTCGCGCAAGTGGCGATGCCGGTAGGAGTCATTATCACCTTCGATGCCCGGGATCCGGCGCTGCCCCGTCACGGTGCGCAGCAAGGGGGCAGGATCATGCGAGGGCAGCGAGCCCGAAACGGGCGTGACCCGCGACGGTTGCACTCGCAAACCGGAGCGTCAACCATCCCGACTCCTCGGATAATGCAGCAGCCCCGCTCATTCAGCGCCCCTGGCCATTCCGGACACTGCGCGGAGCGCGAACGTGGCACCATGCGGTGTCGACAACCGCATGAGGATCGACGCCATGCGCATTCTGCTCTTCGCCGCGCTCGTTGCCTGCCTCTGCGGCACGGCGAGCGCCCAGTTCCCCGATCTCAAGGGCTTGCTCAAGGGCGCGCCATCCGCCGGCGTGAGCGACGGCAACGCCGCGGCCGGGTTGAAAGAAGCGCTGCAGGTCAGCGCGGGTAACGCCGTCGACCTCACCGGTCGCGAGGGCGGGTACTTTCGCAACGAGCTGATCCGGATCGCGATGCCGGAGAATCTCGCGCTGGTCGACAAGGGGCTGCGCCTGGTGGGCTACGGGCCGCAAGTCGACGCGTTCGTGCTCAGCATGAATCGCGCAGCTGAAAAGGCCGCGCCGGCGGCACGGGACATCTTCGTCGGCGCGATCCGGCAGATGACCTTCGACGACGCGCGCCGGATCCTAGGTGGCAATGATAATGCGGCCACCGAATACTTCCGCGCCAAAACCTCGGATGGCCTCAAGTCGTCGTTCCGGCCGATCGTGGAGCGCTCGATGGCGGACTCGGGCGTCACGCGCCAGTACGACGATCTCGTCAGCCGCTATCGGTCCGTCCCATTCGCGAGCAGCGTGTCCTTCGACCTCGACGATTATGTCGTGCGGAAAGCCATGGATGGACTTTTCCTGGTGATCGGGCAGGAGGAGAAGCGCATCCGCACCGATCCCGCGGCGCGCGTGACGGATCTGCTCAAGGGCACCTTCGGGCGCTGACGGTCAATCGACGGTCATGGAACGGTGCGTGGTTGCGGAGTTCGGCAGGCGCAAGGTGGTGCTGCTCGACTCGATCTCGGCGATCGACCCGGCGGACACCGGTCACGTGGTCGTGTCAGGCTCGCACGGCGGCAGGAGCGCCGGGATCTTCACCATGTGCGTGCCGGTGGCGCTGTGCTGCTTCAACGACGCCGGTGTGGGCAAGGACGGCGCGGGCATCGCCGCGCTGGCCATGCTCGATCGTTTCGAGCTGGCGGCCGTGGCGTGCAGCCATGCGAGCGCCCGGATCGGCGAGGCGCGCGATACCTGGGAGAGCGGGGTGATCGCGCACGTGAACGGCGTCGCGGCGCGCCGCGGCCTGTGCGTCGGTGAAGGCGTCCAGGCCGCCGTGCGGCGCGTGTTCGGCACGTAGCATCGCGCAGCAAGCCGCAGGGGGTGCCTGCCTTGGGCGCGGGATTGGCGGAGACCCCGGCCGCCCCCGACCGCGGGACCTGCCTTCGCGGCCAAGGGTCGTCCGAGGTCACGAGGCGCGGGGCCTGTCGCGACGGGCATGTCAGGCCGGCAGCGCCTCCCGCTTCATCACCGCCTCGACGCGCAGCTTGCGGCGCGCGAGGGTGCTGATCAGCACCCGCGCAATGTCGAAGTCGAACGCCGGGCGCGGTGTTGCGTCGAGCAGCATTCCCAGTTCAGACTCGTCGCGGGCGGTGCCCAGCCAACACCAGTCGCGCACGACATGCGCATCGACCCGCGTGCCGAACGCATCAGGCTCGTACACAACGGCCATGCCGGGGAACGGCCATGCGGGCACTTGTCGGGACGCGAGCGCGGCGAGCAGCCGGTCACGATGCTCGGCAGTCGTCTCCTTGCCGACGCAAAGGCCCGCACACTTGCCGACCTGGTGCGCGAAACACGGGCCGGCCCGCCGCTCGAGGCCGAGTGCGTTCCAGCACAACCGATGCTCGTGAGCGATGGCGTGCAGGCTCTCCCGCGCGCTACGGCGCGAGCTGAAGGGGCCATAGCATCCGGGGAGTTCGCGCGGCTCGACGGTCGCGGCAGGCACGAACCGCGGCATGGCCTCGTCGCCCGAGAGCTTCAGCACACCGGCAGTGGCCTTGCGCCGCAGCGCGTGGTTGTGGGCCGGCAGCAAGGCCTTCACCAAGGCCGCCTCGCGCAGCAGCGCACCCACCTCGCCGGCCGTCTCCTCGTAGGTGATCCGCCGGATCTCCGCCGAAAGGCGCGAATCGGTGGAGCCGCGATAGTCCGTCGAGAAATGCGCACCGACGCGTTCGCGCAAGTTGCGGCTCTTGCCGATGTAGAGCGGCAGCGCATTCTCGCCGTGGAACAGGTAAACACCCGGCGCCTCCGGGAGTGCGTCGAGTGCATCGGGCGGGAGATGCGGCGGCAGACTCGGGGTGCGCAGGATGCGGCGCACCGCCGCGTCGATCGCGTCCGTGGGCAACATGCGATGGAGCGCCTGCACGAATGCCCAGAGCATGCGCGCGTCGCCGAGGGCGCGATGCCGGTCGCCGCAGGGCAATCCGTGGCGCGCGACCACGGCATCGAGACCGTGGCCCTGCGCTTCCGGGAAGAGTCGGCGAGACAGCTTGACGGTGCATAGCACGCGCGCCGAGAACCTGCGCCCGAGTCGGGCAAACGCATGCTTCAGGAAGCCGTAGTCGAACCGCGCGTTGTGGGCCACGAAGATCGCATTCGCGCACAGGGCCTGCACGCGATCGGCGACGCTCGCAAACGACGGCGCGTTGCGAACCATCGCGTCGGTGATCCCGGTCATGGCCTGGATCTCGGGCGGGATGGGCCGCCCCGGGTGCACGAGACTGCTCCACTCGGTGACATGCGTGGTGCCGTCCGCGGGATCGACCTCGACGCGGACGATGCCGACCTCGGTGATGGCCTCGACACCGGCCGTCATACCGGTGGTCTCGAGGTCGACGAACGCCATCGTCCGCGCAATATGCGGTAACGCAAACGGAACGGCGGTCGCGATCGCCGGTGTTTGCATTGGCGAGGTGATGCTATCCGAGACGATCATCGTAAGCGTGCATGCCGTGCGGGGAGGCGGGGGGAGGCCGGTTGTCGGTGGCGCGGCACCATCCACATCAGGGTGCCTAGAAAGGATCCGGCTGGCGTTTCGGAATGCGCCTGACCGTCCGTCGTAGCCGACTCCTGAGGCGAACCCTCGACGCCCCTTGGCCGCCCTGACGGTCCCTTAGGCCCTTGACCCCCGAACGCTCGTTCGGTATTGTAGCAGCATGTCGAACGATCGTTCTTACCTGGCCGCCCTGCAGGATTATTACGCCCAGCACCGGGCGCTGCCTTCGTACGCGTCGATCGGTAACCTGCTGGGACTGAAGTCCAAGTCCTCGGTCGCGGCGATGGTGGCGCGGCTGAAGCTCGCCGGTTACCTCGAAAGCACCCCGGACCGGCGCCTCGCCCCGACCAAGCACTTCTTCGAGCGACCCCTCGCTGAGTCACCGGTGCAGGCCGGGATGCCCAATCCCGTCGACGACGGCCAGGGCGACGCGGTCACCATCGACGATTACCTCATCGACCGTCCATCGCAGACGGTGCTCATCCGGGTTCGGGGCGACTCGATGGTCGACGCCGGGATTCTGGAAGGCGACCTCGTGGTGGTGGAGAAGACCGCGAGCGCCAAGCGGGGCGACATCGTGATCGCCATCGTCGATGGCCAGTTCACCCTGAAGCGACTCGACCTGGAGCGCGGGCGGTTCGTGCTCTGCCCGGAGAACAAGGCCTATCCGGTGATCCGGCCGGAAGGCGCGCTGGAGATTTTCGGGATCATGGTGGGACTGGTCCGCAAGCTGTGACGGGCGTGCGTCCAACGCGCCTCTCCCGGTCCTCCTTGACCTGACCTCGCTAGGCTTTTGCCTGCACTGCGGACGGGACCTCGGCTTCGACCTCGCTCACAAGCTCGGCCTCGAGCCCGCTCGGAACCTCGGCCTCGATCTCGTGTTGGATCTCGGCCTCGACCTCGCTCTGGACCTCGGTGCTCATTTCAACTTTCTCCACCTCGACCAGGCAATCGTAGAACGTCGCTGCACGACCGAGATCGGTCAGCGCCTGGCCGGTCACCGCATTGGCGTTGCAACCGTCGGGCGCGAGCTTCTTCCACCAGATCGACGGACACACCACCACGCCCACGCGGGAGCGAACGCCGACCCGTGCGGTTGCGGTGAAGCTGCCCCGGTCGTTGCGGATGCGCACGCGATCACCCGACGCGATGGCTCGAGGCGTCGCGTCGTCGGTGTTGATGTCGAGCCAGGGTTGCGCTTCCTCGGCGACGAACGACGGCAGGTTGGCGAACGACGAGTTGAGGAAATTGCGCGCTGGCGGGGAGATGAACGCTAACGGGTAACGGGCGGCGAGTGCAGGATTGCTCTGCACCGACTCGCGCGGCGGCACGAAGGTCGGAAGCGGGTCGTGTCCTTCCGCGGCGAGCTGCGCGGAAAAGAATTCGCACTTGCCGCTCGGGGTCGGGAAATTGCCGTACGCGAACGGAGCGTGCATCTCCGGCACGGCAAGGCGCTGCCAGCCGCGCGTCTTCAGCACGTCGACATCGAGGCCCGCGGCGCGCGGATCGCTCGCCCGGAACGCCTGCCGCATCAGGTCGTCGTCGGAGTCGAAGAGGCAGGGTTCGGGGAAACCCATGCGTGCCGCCAGCAGGCGAAAGACTTGGGTGTTGGGCTTCGCTTCGCCGAGCGGCTCGATTGCCGGCATATTGGCTTGGACGTACAGATGTCCGTACGACGTATGCAGGTCGCTCTGCTCGAGCTGGGTGGTGGCCGGGAGCAGGATGTCGGCGTAGTCGGCCGTGTCGGTGTGAAAGATCTCGTGCACTACGCAGAACAGATCCTCGCGGGCGAATCCGGCAGCCACCTTGGACGATTCCGGGGCCACCGCCACCGGGTTGCTGTTGTATACGTAGATCGCGCGAATGGGCGG
The DNA here is from genome assembly GCA_039915505.1 of Casimicrobiaceae bacterium. Classification (GTDB taxonomy): domain Bacteria; phylum Pseudomonadota; class Gammaproteobacteria; order Burkholderiales; family Casimicrobiaceae; genus CAIWHR01. The sequence goes on along the minus strand of JBDSND010000096.1, from coordinate 13,392 downwards.
ATCGCGCGCCTCCAGCAGCGCGTTGCCGATGGCGCTCATGTTGATCGTGCGCGGATTGCCGGCGATGAGGTCAGGGCGCTCGAGGGCGGCGGTGTCGGTGGGGTACGTGCCAGACGACGATAGGAGCGCGCCGCCAGCCGGATCGCGCCACGCGCCGATGAGCGCCGGCAGGCACGCGATGGCGCGCACCGCGTTACCACCACCTGCGTGGCGTTGCAGTCCGTAGTTCAGGCGGATCGCCGCAGGGCGGGTGGTGCCGTAGGCGCGTGCCAGTTCGACGACGACCTTCTCGGCAATGCCGCACAGGGCAGCCACCCGCGCCGGTGGAAACTCGGCAACGCGCCCGACCAGCGCTTCGAAGCCGAGGGTATAGCGCTCGACATAGTCGCGATCGACGAGCTCCTCCGCGATCAGCACGTGCATCAACCCCAGTGCCAATGCGGCGTCGGTGCCCGGCAGGAGCGCGATGTGCTCGTGGCACTTCTCGGCCGTCACGCTGCGATAGGGATCGATTGCGACGAGCTTCGCCCCGCGACGCTTAGCCTCCTGGGCGCGCGTCCAGAAATGCAGGTTCGACGTGACCGGGTTGCTGCCCCAGATCAGGATCAGCCGGCTGTCGACGAAGCGCTCGACGTCCATGCCGATCGATGCGCCGATGCTCACGGCCCAGCCGGCCTTGCCCGCGGTAGCGCAGATGGTGCGATCGAGGCGCGAGGCGCCGAGGCGATGGAAAAACCGCCGGTCGAGGGATGCCGACTGCAGTAGGCCCATGGTGCCGGCGTAGCTGTAGGGCAAGATCGCTTGCGGGCCCTCCGGTGATGCGGCGATCTCGCCGAAGCGGGTCGCGATGGTGTCGAGCGCCTGCTCCCAACTGACGCGCTCGAAGCGCCCTTGGCCCTTGCGACCGACCCGGCGCAAGGGAAAGAGCACGCGTTGCTTGGAGTAGGTGCGCTCAAGGTAGCGCGCGACCTTGGTGCACAGCACGCCCTGCGTAGGCGGGTGGGCGGGATCGCCGCGAATCTCGATGGCACGGCCACCTTCCACGGTGACCAGCATCGCGCATGTATCGGGGCAGTCGTGCGGACATGCGGCGTGCACGACATGTCGATCGGATGTCTTCGCCGGTGCCGCGGCCGAAGTCAGCGCAGAAGCCTTCGATCCGGCTGTTGACGATGCCACGGAGACACTACGCGCCGCGCCGAGGCCGGCGGCTCCGGGAATCGAAGGTGGCGTGGAATCGAGAGGCATGGCGAACACGAGGCGTCCGTCGGATTGTACGCGTACCGCTCGAGGCGCTCCGCCCACGCGCTATGCTTGCGCAATGAGCGAGCCACATGCCATCCCCACCGTCGCGCTGCCCGACGGTACGCACGTTCCCGCCATCGGTCTCGGGACCTGGCACATGGGCGACGACGCCTCACGGGCCGTGCGCGAGCAGGACGCGCTCGCCCTCGGTCTCGAGCTCGGCATGCAGCTCATCGACACCGCCGAGATGTACGGCGATGGCGGTGCGGAAAAGGTGATCGCGAAGGCCGTCGCGGGACGCCGCGACGCGGTGTTCCTGGTGTCGAAGGTCTATCCGCACAACGCGGGCCGCCGCCAGTTGGTGGCTGCATGCGACCGGAGCCTCAAGCGGTTGAAGACCGATTACCTGGACCTGTACCTGCTGCACTGGCGCGGGAGCGTGCCGCTCGCCGAGACCGTTGCGGCATTCGAGACGCTACTGCGCGAGGGCAAGATCCTCCGGTGGGGTGTTTCCAATTTCGACACGGCCGACATGGAAGAGCTTGTCGCGCTTCCGGGCGGCGATGCCTGTGCGACCAACCAGGTGCTCTACCACTTGGGCGAACGCAGCATCGAATGGTCGCTCCTCCCGTGGCTGCGCGCCCACCGTATTCCGGTGATGGCGTACTCGCCGCTCGGCGAAGGCGATCTCGTCAAGAATCGTGCACTCGCGCCCATCGCTGCAGCGTGCGGCGCGACGCCGGCTCAGGTCGCGCTCGCCTGGCTCGTCCGGCAGGGCGACATGATCGCAATCCCGCAATCGTCCGCCGCCGATCACATCCGCGCCAACCGTGCCGCCACCGATGTTGAACTGGACAAGGTGACGCTCGCGGCACTCGATGCGGCGTTTGCGCCACCGCGGCGCGGGACGCCGCTTGCCATGATCTGACGGCGACCGACCACGCGGGCCACGCGCCCGCAGCGCTACCGGTGTCGGCGCGCGGCGTACACACCGCGCCATTCCCTCCTCGAAACAAGGCTTTGCCGACATGCACGACACGCGCCCGGCAGGCATTGGCATGCTTGCTGCTCTTTGTCCCGCAGACGTGATGGCGCGTCGGGCCCGGACCCAGAGTAGAAGCCCACAACGCTCACGGCGAACCGCAGTATCCGGCAACCATGACGGAACGGCAGGAGAGCCTCGGTGAACTACACCCACTACGACTACCTCGAACTCGCCCCCGGGGCCACTGCCTCGCGCATCGACGCTGCCTACACGCAGGTGATGGAGCGGTTTGGTTTCGAGACCACGGACGCGGGACAGGATCTCTCCGGCATGGTCCGGCTCATTCACGCGGCCTACGAGGCGCTCGCCGATCCGATCTCCCGCACCGCCTACGACGCGCGCCTCGCCCAAGAAGCCGCGATGGCCGATGCAGAGCTCAAGGCCGCGCTCGATCGAGAAGCGCTGGGTGCGCCTCGGCGTGCGGAGCCAGCAGGACTCGCCGCATCCTCGCCTGCAGCGTTGGCCGCCTGAACCGGCTGTCAACGGTCGCCGGTAGACACCTGCAAACAGCGATGCGGTCGGCGACCGTCTTTTTATTCCGTAGCGCGGCGCACCACCGGCGGCGCTGTTGCCTGGGCGGCCGGCGGGGATCGGACAGCCCGGCGCGCCGCGGGACTGCGATGCGCCGGGCGGCGCATGCGCCCGCTTCAGCTCATCGACTCGAGGCGCTCGGTCGACCGCTGTTGGGGCCGCGACCTCAGCCGGCGACGCGACGCAGCGAGTCGGCACCAGTCACGCACTGAAGCACCGACCTGCCGTAGCGCCGCTCCAAATAGCGACGGTCAAACAGACGCCTAGCCTAGCCTAGTCACCGTACCACCCAGGAGACCCCGTGAGCCAGTGCATGAACTGCCAGTTCTACGATCGCAAGAGCGCACGCGCGACCGATTCGCGCGGCCTGCAGTGGGGTTTGTGCCGCCGCGATGCGCCGCATCTCAACACCGTGAACGCCAAGACGCATGCCATCGAGGGCATCTGGCCGACGGTACGCGATGACGACTGGTGCGGCCAGTGGCAGGCGATCCGCCGGACTGCAGCGGGGGAGTCCCGGGCCGCGATCGTGCAATCGGCGGCCGAGGGTCCCGCCAGTATTCGCGCGCAGCCTGGTCGGCCACTGCCGCTCGCCGGCGGCGCCGCCGCCATTGCCGCGGGCTACAAGCCCACGCCGGCCAAGCCCGCCAAGTAACCCTCGCCGCTATTTGCCTGGCCGGCTGCCCCTGGCTGGGCACGTTACAGTCGGGGGCGTGCCATTACCCGCCCGTGGCTCCGTGCCAGTGTCCCCGGCCGGTGGACCGCGCCGTTCACCCCGCGCCAGTCACCCCGCGCCAGTCACCCCGCGCCAGTCACCGCGGCCGCCATGTCGGCCACATCAACGTGCGGTTCTTCGTTCTTCGCGGTGCCGCAGCCGACCGTTGCACCCCGACTGCCGCGCAGCGCCTTTGCCCGACTCCGGAGCGGCTCGCCCCGTCGTAAGCCCTGCGCGATTGATCCACCGGGGCGATATCAGCTTCGCGCCGGCCGGAGACCGTGGGGCTCGAGGGGGGGAATCGGCTAAAATAGCGGGTTGTCCCGCCGCCAACCCCCAGAGAGCCCTCGAGGCCCACCCACCGTGCGCGTTTTCCGCGATCTTCCTGCCGTCGCCGATGCGCCGATCGCCCTCACGATCGGCAATTTCGACGGGGTGCATCGCGGTCACCAGGCGATGCTCGCCCGTCTTTGCCAGGCGGCGGAAGACCTTGGATTGGTCCCAGCGGTGATGACCTTCGATCCCCATCCGAGGGAATTCTTCGCGCCCGCGTCCGCGCCGCCGCGTTTGTCGACCCTGCGCGACAAGCTGGAGGCCTTCCGCGACGACGGCGTCGTGCGCACCTACGTCGCGCGCTTCGGGGCCGCCCTTGCGGGACTCTCGCCCGAGGAATTCATCGAGCATGTGCTCGTCGCGCGACTTGCGGTTCGATGGCTGCTCGTCGGCCCCGATTTCCGCTTCGGCAAGGGCCGGGCGGGGGACGTGGCGACCTTGCGTGCGGCTGCCAGGACGTTCAGTGTCGAGGCGTTGCGCCCGGTAACGGTCGCCGGCGAGCGTGTTTCCTCGACGGCCGTGCGCGCGGCTCTGGCCCGGGGTGACATGGTCTGCGCCGCCGCCCTGCTGGGGCGACCCTACCGCATGTCGGGCAGGGTGGTGCACGGTGCCAAGCTCGGTCGCAGCCTTGGCTTTCCGACCGCCAACCTGCCGTTGCGCCGCGCGCCGCCGTTGTCGGGGATCTATGCCGTCCGGGTGCATGGCCTCGGTGGGAGCCCCCGGCTCGGCGTCGCGAGTCTCGGGGTGCGCCCGACCGTCGATGCGCAGGGCGTGCCGCTGCTCGAGGTTTATGTATTCGATTTCCACGACGTCATCTATGGGCGCAGGATCGCGGTCGATTTCCTCCACAAGTTGCGCGACGAAGTCCGCTACTCCGACCTCGACACGTTGCGTCGGCAGATCGGCACCGATGTCGAGCAGGCCCGTGCTTTCTTCGCCGGTCAACGGTGATCAGCTGTCCCTGTTCACCATCAAACGTACCCCTCCACTCACGACGTATCCATCGAGCGAAAAACGACTCCGAAATTTGAATGTCCACTGACAAGCCCGATTACAAGTCCACGCTGAACCTGCCGGACACCCCGTTCCCGATGCGCGGCGATCTCGCCCGGCGCGAGCCCGCGTGGGTCGAGGATTGGGAGACGCGCAAGGTCTACGCCGCCATTCGCGCCGCCTGCGCCGGACGCCCGCGTTACGTGCTGCACGACGGTCCACCGTACGCCAATGCCGACATTCACCTCGGTCACGCCGTCAACAAGATCCTCAAGGACGTGGTGGTCAAGAGTAAAACCCTTGCCGGCTTCGACGCGCCGTACGTCCCCGGATGGGACTGCCACGGCATGCCCATCGAGGTGCAGATCGAGAAGACCCACGGCAAGCACATCCCTGTTGAAGAGACGCAGCGCCTCGCGCGAGCCTATGCGGCGCAGCAGATCGAGATCCAGAAAGCCGGGTTCAAACGCCTCGGGGTGCTGGGCGAGTGGGATCGTCCGTATCGCACCATGGACTATCGCAACGAAGCCGACGAGATCCGCACCCTCGGGCGGATCTTCGACAAGGGCTTCATCTACCGCGGCCTGAAACCGGTCAACTGGTGCTTCGATTGCGGCAGTGCGCTGGCCGAGGCTGAGGTCGAGTACGAAGACCGTGAGGACACGGCGGTCGATGTCGCCTTTGCGATCGATCCAGAGGATCGCGACAAGCTCGCCACTGCCTTCGGGCTGGCGGAGTTGCCGGAAGGTCCGGCTCTGGCGGTGATCTGGACCACCACGCCCTGGACGCTGCCGGCGAACCAGGCGCTCAACCTGCACCCGGAATTCGACTACGCACTCGTCGCCACGCCACGCGGCCATCTGGTCCTTGCCAAGGATCTGGTCGACGCGTGCCTGACCCGCTATCACACCACCGGCGCGGTGTTGGCCACCGCCAAGGGCCGGGCGCTTGAGCGCATCCGCTTCCGGCATCCGTTCTACGACCGCCCCGCGCCGGTGTTTCTCGGTGATTACGTTACCCTCGACCAGGGCACCGGCATCGTGCATAGCTCGCCGGCCTACGGCATCGAGGACTTCCTGTCGTGCCGGCGCTATGGCATGCGCGATGACGAGATGCTGGGCCCGGTGCAGGGCGACGGCCGGTACGCAGCATCGCTGCCTTTTTTCGGCGGCGAAAAGATCTGGGCCGCGAACCCGGCGATCGTCGCCAAACTCGAGGAGGTTGGCGCACTGCTGCACAAGGCGAAGTTCGTGCACAGCTACATGCATTGTTGGCGGCACAAAACCCCGATCATCTATCGCGCTACGACCCAGTGGTTCGCGGCGATGGACGAGGTGGAGGGCTGGCGCGGACGCCGCCCAACGCAGACCTTGCGCAGCCTGGCACTGACCGGGATCGAGGCGACCCGCTTCTACCCGGCGTGGGGCAAGGGCCGCCTAGCGGCGATGATCGCCAATCGTCCCGACTGGACGCTGTCGCGACAGCGGCAGTGGGGCGTGCCGATGCCGTTCTTCGTGCACAAGGAAAGCGGCGCGCTGCATCCGCGCACCTTGGAGATCCTGGAAGAGGTCGCGAAACGCGTGGAGCAGGGTGGCATCGAGGCGTGGCAGACGCTCGATCCGGCGAGTCTTATCGGCGCCGACGTCGCGCACTACGACAAGATCCGCGACACCCTCGATGTGTGGTTCGATTCGGGCTCGACCCACCAGACGGTGCTCGGCGGACCGGATGGACGCGCGAGGCAGACCGGATCGCATCCGCAACAGACCGGTTTTCCCGCCGACCTGTACCTCGAGGGCAGCGACCAGCATCGCGGCTGGTTTCATTCGTCGCTGTTGGTCTCGTGCATGCAGAACGGCACGCCGCCGTACAAGGCGCTCCTTACTCACGGCTTCGCGCTCGACGGCGAGGGCCGCAAGATGTCGAAATCGCGCGGCAATGTCATCGCCCCGCAGAAGATCGCCGGGTCGCTGGGCGCCGAGGTCCTGCGGCTATGGGTGGCGTCGACCGATTATTCCGGCGACCTGCTCATCTCCGACGAGATCCTGAAGCGGGTGGTCGATGGCTACCGACGCATTCGCAACACCCTTCGCTTCCTGCTGGCCAACACCGCCGATTTCGAGTTCGGTCGCGACGGCGTGCCGATCGACGCATTGGTCGAAGTCGATCGCTACGCGCTTGCCGCTGCGCGGCGAATGAGCGAGCAGGTGCGCGCCGATTACGAGCGCTTCGAGTTCCATCTCCTGGTGCAACGGTTGCAGAGCTACTGCTCCGAGGATCTCGGCGGCTTCTACCTCGACGTTCTCAAGGACCGGCTGTACACGACCGCCGCCGGCAGTCACGGCCGGCGCTCGGCGCAGACTGCACTGGCGACCATCGCCGACGTGCTCCTGAAGCTGATGGCCCCGGTGCTATCGTTCACCGCCGAGGAAGGCTGGCGACTGCTGCATCCGCAGGACCCGTCGATCTTCTGCCATACCTGGGTCGACGCCCCGCCGCCGGTGCCCGACGAGGCCGCGTTGCTCGCCAAATGGGACCGAATCCTGGCGGTACGGGCAGCGGTGTTGAAGGAGCTGGAGACGGTGCGCGCCAGCGGCGCGATCGGCTCGCCGCTGCAGGCCGAGGTGATGGTCACGGCGCCGCCGGCCGATTATGACGCGCTCGCAAGTTTGGGCGAAGACCTGCGCTTCGTGTTCATCACGTCCGCGGCTACGGTTGCGCGTGGCGAGTCCCTCGCGATCCGGGTGGTGCCGAGCAGCCAGGCGAAGTGCGAGCGGTGCTGGCATTACCGGGGTGACGTCGGCACCGACCCGGCGCATCCCGGGTTATGTGGTCGCTGCCATGTCAACCTGTTCGGCCAGGGCGAAGTGCGCGCGCATGCCTAGCGCCGCGCAGCGGACGGTGCATGATGAGCGCGCCGGCCGATGGCTTGCCTGGCTAGGGGTGAGCGTCGCCGTGGTGATCGCCGACCAGTTCACCAAGGCGCTGGTGCTCGCGGCGTTCCGACCCGGTGAATTCAAGGTGATCACGGCCTTTTTCAGCCTGGTGCTGTCGTTCAACACCGGTGCAGCGTTCAGCTTTCTCGCCGGCGCGGGCGGCTGGCAGCGCTGGATGTTCGCCGGTATCGCCATTGCGGCGACGGGACTCATCGTGTGGCTGCTGCGTCGTGGCGGCGACCGCTGGTACTGCCTCGGACTCGCGCTCATCCTGGGCGGTGCGCTCGGCAACCTGTGGGACCGCCTCGCGATCGGCGCCGTGGTGGATTTCCTCCTGTTCCACTACCGCGATTGGTATTACCCTGCCTTCAACGTCGCCGACAGCGCCATCACCGTCGGCGCGGCGCTGCTCATCGTCGACAGCTTCCGCCAGCGGCGGAGCACGGTGCGCGAGGCCGGCACTTCATGAGGAAAATTTGATGGACGTTTTGCTTGCGAACCCGCGCGGCTTCTGCGCTGGGGTGGACCGTGCTATTGCGATCGTCGAGGAGGCGCTTGCGCAGTTCGGTGCGCCGATCTACGTGCGCCACGAGGTCGTGCATAACAAGTTCGTGGTCGAGGATCTCAAGGCCAAGGGCGCGGTCTTCGTCGAGGACCTCGACCAAGTCCCGGTTGGAGGAACCGTGGTGTTCTCCGCCCACGGCGTCGCCAAGGCAGTGCGCAGCGAGGCCGAGGCGCGCGGTCTGCGGGTGTTCGACGCGACCTGCCCGCTGGTGACCAAGGTGCACGTCGAGATCGTCAAGATGCACGACCACGGTCGGGAGATCGTGATGATCGGCCATGCGGGCCATCCGGAAGTCGAGGGCACGATGGGCCAGGTGCAGGGCCGGATCCACCTCGTCGAATCGGCCGAGGACGTCGAAGCGCTGGTCGTCGCCGATCCCGACAACCTTGCCTATGTCACCCAGACGACGCTGTCGGTCGACGACGCGGCTACGGTAGTCGACGCCCTGAAGGCGCGCTTTCCCAGCATCGTCGGCCCAAAGAAGGACGATATCTGTTATGCCACGCAGAACCGTCAGGACGCCGTGAAGGTCATCGCCCGCGAGGTGGAGGTGGTGATCGTGGTCGGCAGCCCGAACAGCTCCAATTCCAACCGGCTGCGCGAGGTGGCCGCCAAACGCGGCACGCGGGCTTACATGGTCGATCGGGCCGAGCAGCTCGAGGCGAGTTGGGTCGCCGGGGCGCGGCGGGTCGGCGTGACGGCGGGGGCGTCCGCGCCCGAGGTGCTGGTGCGCGAAGTGATCGACCGTCTGCGTACGTTCGGAGCAGCGGAGGTGCGTGAGCTCGCGGGCGCGACGGAGCACGTCGTGTTCCCGCTCCCGAAGGGCCTCGCTACCAACGCGCCACGCGGCCCCGGCCGGTAGCGCCACGACCATCGCCGGGGCCAAGAGCTACGCGGCCAGGCGACGCCGCTCGGCGCGATCGGTGAGAAACAGCGCGACGAAGGCAACCACCGCGAGCGCCGCCGCGACCGCCGCAATCCAGGCGCTCCGGCCGGATTCGGACACGGCGCGGACGATGCCTTCGCTGAAATAGACGAGCGAGAGCAGCGCGGCGAGATTGCGGGCGCGCGCCGACCCGCGGATCAGTCCGGGCCCCAGGAGGGCCAGGGGCACCGCCTTGAGCGCCAGCCACGAGCCGCCGGGGCGCAGGGGCGCCAGCCACAGTTCCCAGAGGAGTTCAAGCGCCACCAGCGCCAGCAGCGCGCCATTCGCCAGACGCAACAGCGTCCGTGGCTCGGCGCGGCGCAGGAAGGGAACGGACAAGGCGGTCGCGCTGCTAGGGGTCCGAATCGGAAGTTCGCTGCACCAAAACGTCGAGCAACGGCGCGCTGCTTCGTCGCTCGCCTTGCGAAGCTTCTCGACATTCGCTGCGGCGAGCTCCTCGCCGCGCACCGTTTTCGCCGTTTTTGGGCACCGCCGCAGCCATCGCAAGTTTATTCAACGAACTTCCAACTCGGGACACTAGCCAACCGCGCGGGACACCAGCCAACCGTGCGGGACACCAGCCAACCGTGCGGGACACTAGCCAACCGCGACGAAGTCGTAGACCTCGAATCCTGCGCCTTGCTCGACCAGCTTGGTCAGCACGGCGAAGTGGGTGGCGCCATCACGCTCGAGGGTGATGGCCTGTTCGACCCGGAAGGTATCGGGCGGCACCACCACCTGCGCCAGGTCGTCGGCGCCGCGCGCATGCTCGGGCAGGACCAACACGGGTACGCGGCCGCCGTCGCCACCCTCGCCAGAGGCCTTGCCGATTGCCGGGGCATCAGAGAGAAGCTCGCAGCCGAACTCCAGCGCGCTGGCCTGCAGGCTGTTGCGAAACCACCGCACAATCGCGACCTGCAGGGCGCCGCGGCCTTCGACCGCGATCGCGATCAGCTCGCCGATGCGCAGCGTGGCCGCCCGCGCATCCGTTTGCCGGAGCGCATAACCGGCCGGCGTGTGATTGATCACCTCGCAGCGCGTCATGCCGGGCAGGGGCGACCCCGTGCCGGCGCTGCGCTCGGCGACGGATCGAATGTACTTCCAGATCTCCTTGATTCCCGTGCAGGTCGTAACTGGTGCCTTCGAAGGGACCCTGTTGAACTGCCTTGCCGGTGGGATCGCCCATTGCCGCAGCAGCCGCTTCAGGAGAGCAATGTAGCCGCGGCGCGAAGCGCCGTCGCGGGCGATGGTCGATGGCGGCTCACCACCGGCTTCGAGCGCGCGCAACTGCTCCTGCATCTGGAACGCGAGCTCGAAGGTGAGCAGGAACATCTTCCGTCCTTCGATGGCGCCGCCCTTGTTCGCCGAGAACGGCGGAAAATCGTGGCCGACTGGAACGATCGCCACGGCCTTGGCCATGCGATGCACGGGTTGCACATCGGTCAGCTTGGCCCACTGGGCATTGGCGTCGAGGTAGCGCAGCACAGTGGCGAGCTGCCCGGTTGCAAAGCCGTAGGGATTGGCGAGCGCCAGCAGCAGCACCGGCACGTAGAGCCGTTCCGGGGTACGTGCCGCGTCTTCCGAGCAGCTCGTCTGGTGCAGCCCACGATCGTGGGCGAATGCATAGATACGATGCGCGTCGAGCCACGTGCTCGCGGGCACCGGCGAGTATGCGAGGTAGCTGCTGGTGATGGTGCGGGTGATGCTCTGCAGGGATCGCTGCAACAGGATGAGAAGGTGGCGGTTGCCGCCAAGCACGAGGCGGCGGTCGGCTTCACGCGCGAGCAGATGCTTGTACGCGACCGACAGCTCGTGGGCAAGCGTCAGCAGCGCGCGCGCTGCCTCGAGCGCATCGCCGCTCAACGGATGCGGCACCTGCACGAAGCGTCGCTCCAGGAGAGGCCAGAGTTGCCGCGCTGCAGCCCAGTACTTCTCGGCAAGGTCGAACCTGCGCCCATCGTTGACATTGATGCGGTTGGTGGCTCCGATGGCGTCGGCCACGGCGCGCGCGGCTTGCACCGGGTCACCCACGGCCATGGACGCGAGCCACGCTGCCACCTTCGCCGGGCGCGTCTCCGGGGGATGTTCAGGATGGGAATCGAGAACCGGAAGGGATAGGGTCAATGCCACGGCGTCGCCAGGAGAGGATGCCCGGACGATTCTAAGCGATCGTCGTGCCAGGCACGCACGCCGTCGTGTTCGGGGAGCCCGTTGGATTGCACGGCTGTCCAAAAAGGCGACAGTCCACGATCACCCTCGCGATTGCGCCATCACGGAAAAGGCTGTATTCCGCGCCGCGCCGCCGGCGCAGCCTCGCCGGCCGAAAGGTCGGCATGCCGCGATCGGGATCATCAGCGCAGGAAGTCCACGATGGGCTCGATCTGGTCGGGCGTCAGCAGCGCAGGCGCGTGACCGACCGCGGCGAACTCGACGAGACGCGCGCGCGCACCGCGCTGGGTCATGGCGACGGCCGTGGCGTGCGACAGCAGATCCGATTCGCGACCGCGCAGGACGAGCGTCGGCACTTGGATCGCATCCCAGGCCGGCCACAGGTCCGCAGGCACTGGATTGGCGCGAAACGGCACTGCGATGCCGGGGTCATAGCGCAAGGTCCAGGAGCCGTCCGGACCCTCGCGTACCGAGGATCGGGTCAGCGCCTCCCAGTGGGCGTCCTCGAGCGCCCCGAACGGGGCCGACACGGTGCGGATGTAGGCCTCGGCCTCGTCGTACGTGGTGAACGTCGGGTCCCGTCCGAGGTAGCCGCCGATGCGAGTCAGCGCCGCCAGTTCGATGGCCGGGCCGATGTCATTGATCACCAGGCGGGCGATGGGGGTGCCGGGCTGCCCCGCCAGGACCATGCCGAGCAGGCCGCCCATTGACGTTCCCACCCAGTCGACCTGCCCGGCGCCACTGCGGGCGATAAGCGCGGTCAGGGTCGTGACATAGGTGGCAAAGCCGTAATCCATCGGATCACGAAGCCACGCACTCTCGCCGCGGCCGGGCATGTCGATCGCCAGCACCCGATGGGTCGGCGCCAGTGCGGCGGCGAGGACGTCGAAGTCGCGGCCGTTGCGGGTGAGCCCATGGACGCAGATCACGACCTGCGGATTGGCCGGGTCTCCCCAGTCGTAGTAGGTCACCGGGTGGAATCCGTGGGCGGAGAGGCTCGTGAATTCGGCTTTACGCATGTCGAGTGGGCTCGCCCGGAGCGTGGCTCACATCATGCAGGCGGCCGGCGTGGTGGCCATGGTAAGCCATGCGTCGCACCTGGCGCAGCGCCGCGCGCCGCATGACAGGTGACGAGCCCGCCGCGGGCATCACCGGAAGGGTGTGAGACCGCGCTGGATGACCGCCTCGAACGACGGCGCCAGGAGTGGGAGGCCGAGCAGCAGGATCAGCAGTCCAACCGAGAGGGTGACCGCGAAGCCGATGGCGAGCAGGTTGAGCTGCGGCGACGTGCGCGCGAGCATACCGAGGGTGATGTTGGTGAGAAGCATGGCAGCGATCACCGGCAGCGCGATCTGCAGCCCGAAGGCGAAGAGCCCGGCCCCGGCGCGTACTAGACGCAGAAGATCCATGTTGCGCAGGCCGTCGACGGTGAGCGGAAACGTCTGGAAGGAGTCGACGAGCGCAGCGATGAGCAGGAGGTGGCCATTGATCGCCAGAAACACCAGCATCAGCACCACCGAGAGAAAGCTCCCCACCAGGGGTGCCTGCTCGGAATTCTGCGGGTCGATGAACGCCGCGAACGACAGCCCCATCTGCAGGCCGATGAGATCGCCGGCCAGGGTGACGGCCGCGAAGGCGATCTGCATCGCCAGGCCGATGCCGATCCCCACCAGCAGCTGCTCGACGATCAGCAACAGACCCGGTGCAGTGAACGGCGACACCGGTGCAGTGGCCTGCAGCGTCGGGGCGACGATCGCCGTGATCAGCACGGCCAGGCCGATGCGCACCGGCCGCGGCACCGTGGGATGGGAGAAGATCGGCGCGCTCGACGCCAACGCCAGGATGCGGAAGAAGGGATAGAAGAACGCCGCGAGCGTGGCGTCGAGCTCCCTGGGCGAGGACGCCGCCGCTCACGCCGAGCGCCGCCAGGAACAC
>JBDSND010000064.1:0-28739 GCA_039915505.1 Casimicrobiaceae bacterium | reverse complement strand
CACACCCGTTCGAGGTTGGGGCAATAGCTGGAAACAGCGCCTGCGCCTCGCACCTCTGTACCTTGCCGTCATGGCGGCCGACGCGGCACGAGCCTGGCGTCCACGTCGGCAATCCGCTCGACAAGGTTGGGGTCACGGCATCTCCGTGGTGATACCCGAGCGCGACGCGCCGGCCATGCTCGGGGAGGCGCTCGCAGCACTGTTTCTGGCGCTGCACCGAGTACCCGAGCCGCATCAGGTGATCGTGGTCGCCAACGGTAGCCGGCAGATCGACTATGCCGATCTGCGCGCGCGTTGGCCGCAGGTGCGATGGACGTACAGTGCGGCCCCTCTGGGGTTCGCACGTGCGATCGCCGCCGGCATCGCCCATGCCCAGCATGACTGGACACTCCTGCTGAACAACGACATGACCCTCGCGCCGTCGGCGCTTGCAACTCTGGCGAGCTACCGTGACGAGGATGTTTTTGCCATTGCTGCGCAGATCTTCCAGCGAGGTCCATCGGGTCGCCGCGAAGAGACGGGCTTTACGGACTGGTACGTCGACGGTAATGGCGTGCACCTTTACCACGCGACCCCTCCATCCGCGCCTGGGGTTCAGCCACACCTTTGCGCGAGTGGCGGTGCGTCGCTCTTCCGTACCGCGGTGTTGCGCCGTTATCTGCGGGACAGCTTCGCGTACGACCCTTTCTATTGGGAAGACGCCGAGTGGAGCGTGCGGGCGTGGCGTGACGGCTGGCGCGTGCTATTCGCCGCCGATGCACACGCGGAGCATCGACATCGCGCCACGACCGCGCGGTTCCATGCGCCGGACGAGCTCGAAAGGATCGTGGAGCAGCATCGCCTGCTCTTCGACATCCGGCAGGCCGTCACTCCCGAAACCCAGTCGGCACTGATGCGGCGCGTCTGCGATCTTCCGTACCACAGCCAGCGGGCGCTCGCCGGGCCCAGCGTCGCCACGGCCGTCTTCCGGCAGCGCGTCCAGGCCCGACCGCTGCCCCCGCCGCTACCACCAGCCTGCCTCTGGCGCCGCGATGTCGACGTAGTCACGCTCCCTGCCACCGGCTTCGCCTATCAGCTCGCATCGAGAGTAGCCGCGCGGCCGCTGCTGCTGATCATCACGCCATTCGTTGTATTTCCCGCTCGCCACGGCGGGGCCCGGCGCATTGCGGAGCTTCTGCGCGGACTGCGTGGTCGATACGATGTCGTACTCGTATCCGACGAGGCCGAGGGTCACGATCCGCGCAGCTTCGCGGGATTCGACGGTCTCGTCGGCGTGTACCTCGTGCAGCGCCGAGCTGAGAACGATGCGCAGACCGAGCAGCCGCTCGACGCCCGCATCGCCGCGCACGTCCACGACGCACTGCGCAAGGCAGTCCGGACCGCGATCGATACGCATCGTCCCGATGTGATCCAGGTGGAGCATGCCGAGCTCGCGCCGCTCGTCCAGGAGCGGCGCGCAGGCGAGACCTGGGTGCTGGGTCTTCATGACGCCAGCGCGCCCAGCGATTTCGCCCACGCCGACGCCTTCGCGCGCTTCGAGCAAGCGGTCGCAGCTTACGATGCGGTTACCGTGTGCTCTTTCGAAGATGCCGCCCTCGTGCGCCACGAGCGGGTCGTTTGTGTCCCCAATGGAGCCGTCGTCGAGGCGGGAGGCTATGTGTCCTCGGACGGCGCCCAGCTCCTGTTCGTTGGTCCATTCCGTTATGCCCCAAATGCCACCGGGATCCGCAAGTTCCTCGCCGAGGTGTATCCCGGGTTGCGGTCCGCGATCGAAGCAGTGACCCTCGTAGTGCTGGGGGGCGACGAGGCGATCGCGATCACGCGCGATGATCCGCTCTTCACCCAGCCCGGGGTAAGTGTGCTGGGGCATTGCGACGACGTGCCGGCGCGGCTGCGAGCGTGTGCATTGACGATCAATCCCTTAAGCGGCATACGCGGATCGGCCGTGAAGCTCGTCGAATCGATCGGCAGCGGCCGGGTCTGCGTCAGCACCCGTGAGGGCGCGCGGGGGTTTGCGACGGCGGGATTCGAGGGCTTGGTGATGGCCGCGGACGTCGCCTCGATGAGTGCGCCGATCCTGGGACTGTTGCGCAACCCCGACCAACGGCATCGTCGCGAGCGTCCCGTACCGCACCTGCTGGCGTCCTATCGGTGGAGTGCCTGCGTGGACCTCCTGGACGAGCTGTATCGAGCCCTGGCGCTACGCCGCGGCGCTGCGGAACCGGCATGAGCAACTACGACCGCATTGCGCGGTTCTACGATGCCGACATGGCGCGCAACATGGCGTTCGACGACGTCGGCTTCTATGCGGCGGCGGCGCGCGCAGATGCGGGGCGAACACTCGAGCTTGGCTGCGGTAACGGCCGTATCCTGCTCGCGCTCGCCAAGCTCGGCCTCGAGGTTGTCGGGGTGGACGCTTCGGCGACCATGCTGCGTACCCTGAGGACCAAGGCGACCTCGCTCGGCCTGGTCGTACCACCGCTGTGCCGCATGGACGTACGCGCCCTCGCCTTCCGGGCGGCGTTCCGAACGGTGCTCTGCCCATACTCGCTGGTGACTTACCTGACGAGCGACACCGATCGCGCGCGCATGCTCGACGGCGTACGCGCGGCGCTCCAGGTTGATGGCTGCCTGATCGTGGACGCGTTCGTGCCGCGACCGGTCACGGCCAGTGCGCAGTACACGCTCGATTATTCACGGCCGTTCGACAATGGCACGTTGCGGCGCTGGAAGCGCATCACACCGGCAGGCGCGTGCAATCGCATCGAGCGGCGTTACGAGCAGCGCGACGCGTCGGGCGCCATCGTCGAAGTGGTCGAGATCGCGGAAGAAATTCGGCCGGTCGCCCCCGAGGACCTGCGCCGGACCCTTCGCGGGCACGGCTACGAAGTGGATGGCGAGTGGTGGGACTACGGGACCGGCAGCGCGTCCTGCGCGCAGTTCTTCACCGCGCGCGCCCATCCCAAACCCGCCTAACCCGTACCACCCACCGTCAAGGCATCGAGCTTGAGGGTTGGCTGGCCGACGCCGACCGGCACGCTCTGGCCGTCCTTGCCGCAGGTCCCCACGCCCGAATCGAGCGCCATGTCGTTGCCGATCATTGACACCCGCGTCAAGGCATCCGGTCCATTGCCGATCAGCGTCGCGCCCTTCACCGGGTACGCGAGCTTGCCGCCCTCGATCTTCCACGCCTCGGCCGCTGAAAACACGAATTTGCCGCTGGTGATATCGACCTGCCCGCCGCCAAAATTGACCGCGTACAGGCCGTTCTGCACCGAGGCGATGATCTCCTCGGCGTCGTGGGTGCCCGAGAGCATCACGGTGTTGGTCATGCGCGGCATCGGTAGATGGGCAAACGACTCACGCCGTCCATTCCCGGTCGGCCGCACCTTCATGAGACGGGCATTCAGGCGGTCCTGCATGTACTCCTTCAACACGCCATCCTCGATCAGCACGGTGCGCTGGGTCGGATTGCCCTCGTCGTCGATGTTGAGCGAGCCACGGCGGCCGGCAATGGTTCCATCGTCGACGACGGTGACACCCTTGGCAGCGACGCGCTCGCCCACGCGCCCGGAAAATGCGCTCGTGCCCTTGCGGTTGAAGTCGCCTTCGAGTCCATGGCCGATGGCTTCGTGCAGCAGGATGCCGGGCCAGCCGTTGCCGAGCACGACCGCCATGGTCCCGGCCGGGGCATCGCGGGCGGAGAGATTCAACAGCGCCTGATCGACCGCGCGGGCGGCATAGTCGTCGACAATCGCGTCGGTGAAGAAGGCATAGTCGGCCCGGCCACCACCCCCGCCGGAGCCCTGCTCCCGCCGGCCGTTTTCCTCGACAATGACATGCAACGACAGCCGCACCAGCGGGCGCACGTCGGCCGCAATGAGTCCGTCGCTGCGCGCCACCAGGATGGCCTCGTACTCGCCAGCCAGAGAGGCCATCACCTGCACGACGCGCGGATCGCGCGCCCGGGCGCGCTGTTCGAGCCGCTCCAGCAGCGCGACCTTGGCTTCGTCGGGCAACGACAGTAGCGGATCCTGCGGCGGATACAACGCGTGCGCCATCCCCATCCGCCCGAGGGCGGCCACCGCCGACTGGCCCTGCCGGCCGATGGCCCGGGTCGCGGCGGCGGCTTCGTCGAGCGCCTTGAGGGTGATGTCGTCGGAATACGCAAACGCCTGCTTTTCGCCATGCACGGCGCGAACACCGACACCCCGGTCGATGCTGAACGAGCCGGCCTTGACGATGCCTTCTTCCAGATTCCAGCTCTCAATGCGTGAGTACTGAAAATACAGGTCGGCGATGTCGACCTCGTGGGTATGGATCGAGGCCAGTACTTGCCCGAGGGCGGCGGTGTCGAGGCCGGTAGGTTCGAGAAGCAGGCGCGAAGCTTCGGCAACGAGCGCACCGCTGACAGCGGGAAGGGAGAGGTCGGTCACGGGGATCCTAGGGGACGGCGGTCACGAATCTTGAAGATGCGGCCGCGTGCGAAATTGCCAAGGCCGTATTGTCGCGGGTGGCCTCGCGGGCCACAACCCTACACTACACATGGATTAGGGGCAGCGCCCCGTTCAGGCCGGCTCCGTCGGGGTGGTCGCGCCCCGTCCCAGGTACGTTGCCGCGACGCGCGCGTCGGCCGCCAGCACGGCGCTGGGGCCTTCGGTGGCGAGTTCGCCCGTTTCGAGCACATACCCATAGTCGGAGACCTGCAGCGCGGCACGAGCGTTTTGCTCGATCAGCAGGATCGCTACGCCATCCGCCCGCAAGGCGGTGATGATGCTGAAGATCTCCCGGACGATGAGCGGAGCGAGTCCCAGCGAAGGCTCGTCGAGCATGAGCAGCCGTGGCCTGCCCATCAGGGCCCGGCCCATGGCGAGCATCTGGCGCTCCCCGCCGGAGAGCGTGCCGGCGAGCTGTCGACGTCGCTCGGCCAGCCGCGGGAACCGCGCATAGACCTCGTCAAGGGAAACCATCCAGCTGCGATCCCGGCGCCGGGCACGCTGGAATGCACCGAGCTCGAGATTGTCGGCCACACTCATGGCCGCGAACAGCTCGCGCCGCTCCGGGACGAGGATCAGGCCCTGCTGGACGCGTCGCTCGACCGACCGCTTGCCGGCATCCTCGCCCAGGTATTGGATCGTCCCGCGCGCCGGCATGAGCCCCATGAGCGCGGTCAGTAAGGTCGTCTTGCCGGCGCCATTCGGGCCGATGACCGAAACGATCGCACCACCGGGGACCTGCAGCGATACGTCGTGCACGGCTTCGACTTTGCCGTACGCGACGTGCAGGTGGCGCACCTCGAGGAGCGGCGTTGAGGCAGACTTGCGGCCGGCACCGGTCACGGCCGGCTCGCGGTGCGCAGGCGCCGTGCAGAGCTCATGACACACCGCCCAGGTAGGCCTCGAGCACGGCGGGATCACGCTGGATATCGGCGGGCACGCCCTCGGCGAGCTTCTCGCCGAAATGCATCACCACGAGCCGGTCGGTCAGGCCCATGACGAACTCCATGTCGTGCTCGACTAGCAGCACGGTCATGCCATCGTCGCGAAGACTGCGCAGCAGCTTGGCGAGCTCCTGCTTCTCCAGGTAACGCAAGCCCGCGGCAGGCTCGTCGAGCAACAGCAGGACCGGATCGGCAGCCAACGCTCGGGCGATTTCAACGATCCGTTGTTTGCCGAGCGGCAGGCTGCCGGCCGGCTCGTGCAAATGCGCCGACAATCCGGTGCGTGCGACCGCCCGGCCGGCTTCGGCGCGCACCCGCGACTCCTCCTTGCGGTCGAGACGCAGGGCCGCACGCACGACACCCGCCTGGCCGCGCAGGTACGCACCGAGCGCAACGTTATCGAGCACGCTCATGTGCGGCACCAGCTTAACGTGCTGGAACGTGCGGGCGATCCCGCGCCGGGCGATATCGTAGGGATTCTGTCCAGCGAGCGAACGGCCGCGAAAAACGATATCGCCCGAGGTGAGCTTCAGCACCCCCGAAATCAGGTTGAACATAGTGGTCTTGCCGGCGCCGTTGGGGCCGATCAGGCCAAGGATCTCGCCCTGGGCGATGGCGAATTCCAGGTCGGCGACGGCGACAAGACCGCCGAACTCGCGCCGCGCGCGCCGGATTTCGAGGAGTGGCTTGCCATCAGGCGAGAGGCTGCGACCCGAAAGCGCCGCCGCCTCGTCGACCGGTGGCGTGTTCGGGGCGGGCAGCCATCGCGCGAGCCACGGCCAAACGCCCTGCCGGGCGCGTTGCAGCAACAACACCATCAGGATGCCGAATACGACCATCTCGAAATTACCGGACTTGCCGAGGAGACCGGGCAGCACGTTCTGCAGCACCTGCTTCAGTAGGGTGATGAGCGAGGCCCCGACCACGGCACCCCACACGCTCCCTGCTCCACCGACCACCGCCATGAAGAGATACTCGATCCCCTGGTTGATACCGAAGGGGGTGGGATTCACGAAGCGCTGCAGGTGGGCGTAGAGCCAGCCCGATACGCAGGCAAGCAGCGCCGCGTAGACGAATACGATAATCTTTAGCCGCGCCGCATTCACGCCGAACGCCTCGGCCATCTCCAGATGGCTGCGCAATGCCCGCACCGCCCGACCCGGACGCGAGTCCAGCAGATTGTCGGTTGCCCACAGTGCAGCCAGTACGATTGCCCAGATCAGGAAGTAAAAGTAGCGCTCGTCGTGCAGCTCGACCCCGAGCACCCGCAGGCTCGGAATACCCCCCAACCCGGTATGGCCACCGAGCAAGGCCAGATTGCCGAACAGGAAGTACAGACTGATCCCCCACGCGATGGTCGCGAGCGGCAGGTAGTGCCCACGCATCCTCAGGGTGATGAAACCGATGAACAACGCGACCAGGGTCGTGAGCGCCAGCCCGACCGCGAGGTTGAGCCACGGCGACACGCCATACTGCGTGGAGAGGACGGCTGTCACGTACGCACCGATGCCGACGAACGCCGCCTGGCCGAACGACGTTTGTCCGGCAACACCAGTCAACAGCACGAGACCCAGGGCGACGATGCTGTACAGCCCCACGTAGTTGCCGAGCGTGACCCAGAACGGCGGCATCGCCAGCGGCACGAGCACCAGCATCGCCACGAAGGCCGCGTAGCCCGCGCGCGCAATCCACCGCCCGGGCCCCAGCGCGTTGCTCACTCCTCGTCCTCCTCGTGATGGCGGGTGGTGAGGCTGCGCCACAGCAGCACGGGGATGATCAGGGTGAAGACGATCACTTCCTTGAAGCCGCTTGCCCAGAACGACGAGAACGCCTCGAGCAGGCCGACAAGCAGCGCGCCGGCAGCCGCCAGTGGATAGCTCGCCAGCCCTCCGATGATGGCCCCCACGAATCCCTTGAGCGACACCAGGAAGCCGGAATCGTAGTAGATGGTCGTGATCGGGCCGATCAGGACGCCCGAGAAGGCGCACAGCAGCGCGCCGAGGGTAAAGGTCACCGCACCGGCGAGATCCGGAGAGATGCCGACCAGCCGTGCCCCGACCCGGTTGAGGGCGGTGGCCCGCAGCGCCTTGCCGAATAACGTGCGGCCGAAGAACAGGTAGAGCGCCACGATCAGCCCCACGCTGGTCAGCACGACCATCGCGCTTTGTGCACTCACGTTGAGGCCGCCCACCTGCCAGGTCGCCGTCGCAAAGGGTGGGGTACGGGATCCCTCGGCCCCAAAGAACCAGAGCCCCAGCCCGGTCAACGTGAAATGCAGGGCAACGGAAACGATCAGCAGCACTAGCACGCTCGCCTCGGCAATCGGCTGATACGCGATGCGGTAGAGGAGCGGCCCCAGCGGGGTGACGAGAGCAAGGGTGAGAATGATTTGCAACCAGAACGGCGGACGCATCGGTGCGATCCACCAGGCGAGCGCCGCGATCAGGATCGGCAGGCCCGTCCAATAGGCGAGTTGCCGCGGAATGCGTCGCGCCTCACCGCGACGCAGCGCTGCGTAGATCTCGATCAGACCGGCAACGATCGCCATCCCCGCGAGCAAGCCAACCGTCCCTGGCGGCTTGCCGAGCTGCAGTCCGGCGAGGGTCAGCGTGCCGAATGCGACGAACTCCCCGGACGGAACCCAGATCACCCGCGTGACGGTGAATACCAGCACCAAGGCGAGCGCCAGCAACGCATACACCGCACCGTTGGTGATGCCGTCTTGCACCAGCAGGAAGAAAATCGCGAGATCCACGCGGGGGGCGGCGTCGGAGGCGGGATAAAAAAAAGCCGGCTGTGGCGCGCCGCAGCCGGCTTGCTGTGTTTCGGGCGCGGGTTACTTCGCCAGCATCCACTTGCCGTTTTCGATGCGGATCATGGTGCTGGCTCGCTGATCGAGGCCATTGTGATCCTTCGGCGACATCGAATAGACGCCATGGGTGGCGACCAGCTCCTTGGTACTCTCGAGCGCGTCGCGCAGCGCTAAGCGGAACTCCTTCGTGCCCGGCTTGGCCTTCTTGAGCGCCGCCGGAACCGCGTTGGCGAGCAGCAAATAGGCGTCCCACGCATGGCCACCGAACGTAGTGCGGGAATCCTTGCCGTACTTGGCTTCGTACTTGCCGATGTAGTCGGCGGCCGATTTTTTCAGCGGGTTGCTGTCGGGAAGCTGCTCATAAACCAGCATAGGGCCGATAGGCAACAGCGTGCCCTCACCGTCCTTGCCCACCACCCGCAGGAAGTCCGGATTGGCGACCCCGTGGGTTTGGTAAATCTTGCCCTTGAAGCCGCGCGAGACGAGCTCCTTTTGCGGCGTCGCGCCCGGCGTGCCCGAGGCCCCGACAAGTACCGCATCAGGGTTCGCCGATACGAGCTTCAGCACCTGGCCGGTCACCGAGGGATCGATACGGTTGTACTTCTCCTCCGCCACGATGTTGATCCCCGCAGCCTGCGTGGAGCGCTTGAGCTCGTTCAGCCAGCCTTCGCCGTAGGCGTCATTGAAGCCGATGTAGCCCAGGGTGCGCACGCCGTTGGCCTTCATGTGCGCCACGACCGCGTCGGCCATCAGGGCGTCGTTCTGTGGTGTCTTGAACACCCAGCGAGTCTTCGGATTGGCCGGGTCGACGATCTTCGCGCCGGCGGCCATCGAAATCATCGGCGTCTCCGCATCGGCGACGATGTCGATCATGGCGAGAGAGTTCGGGGTGATGGTCGAGCCGATGATGACGTCGACCTTGTCCTCGCTGATCAGCTTCCGGGTGTTGGTGACCGCCTTGGTGGTGTCGGAACCATCGTCGAGGATGATCCAATTGATCTTCTCGCCGCCAACCGATGTCGGCAGGAGCTCGATGGTGTTCCTTTCGGGGATGCCGAGCGAGGCCGCCGGGCCGGTGGCCGAAAGGCTGACCCCGACGTTGATATCGGCGTACGCGGCCGTCGCGACCCATAGAGCGGCCAATCCGACGGCACACAGCAGCTTGCGTTGATGCATTGAGACCTCCTCAGGGATAGGCGGCAACGGACGTTGTGGGCGTCTGTCTCCGCTCGATTGGCGAGCGGCCGCAACCGGCGGATTCTGGCAAACCCGCCGCGGCCGGTCAACGCACTACGATACGCCCTTACGCGATACCGGTTTGATAGGCCGGGGCAACCTCGGCGTGAGCCCCTGTAGAACCGCCGGCACCTTTATCATCGGCCGATCGCATTGCGCCTGGGATGGCTCCAGGGTCGTGTGCTCGTCATGGCGCGAGGGCCTGAGCCGATGGGGCAACTGATCTCACGCCAATCGCGCCGATGCCGGCGACTCGGAGCGGCATTGGCGGCCGGCGATCACCGGGCCGGCGATCGCGCCCACGTCAAGGCGTCAAACGGCAGCTTCTCCACTCTCGCCGGTGCGGATCCGGACGACCTGCTCAACTGCAGTGACAAAAATCTTGCCGTCGCCGATCTTGCCGGTGCGAGCCGCTTTCACGATGGCTTCGATGGCCTGTTCCAGCTGCGACTCCGGGATGATGACTTCGACTTTGACCTTCGGCAGGAAATCGACTACGTACTCGGCGCCGCGATAGAGCTCCGTGTGACCTTTTTGGCGCCCGAATCCCTTCACCTCGGTGACGGTCAACCCGCTCACTCCGATTTCGGAGAGCGCTTCGCGGACCTCGTCGAGTTTGAAGGGCTTGATGATCGCTTCGATCTTCTTCATGGTGTAGTAGACGATGGCTGACGGGGGAGTCGAGATTACACCAATGCGGGCCGGACGGCAGGCCGTGCGCCGCGTCGTGGTTCACGGGCGACCCGAACCTCGGAGGCGCCGTCGCGGTCTACGCGCGGTGGGGGCGCCCCGCCACGGCAATTGCGGGTAGATGGACGCCTAGGATCGGTCCCTGGACCATGCGCCTGTCCCCTCGGGATGGACTGGGTGTCCTCGACCAACGATGTCGCCGGCACCGGTTACCCTCGTCGTCTGCCTAGTCCGCCACTCAGCCTTCCGAGTCGAACTTCCATGCGTACTCGCTCGACCTACCTTTCGCCGAACTCCGAGGAGCCCACACCATTGGTGTTGCGCAACGACGTGCCGCTGTCGGCGATCGTCACCGCAGCGTGGGATCGTCTCGCGGTCGGGCAGCCCTTACTATCGCACGCCTTCCTCTCCGCATTGGAAGCTACCGGTTGCGCGGCGCCGCAGACGGGCTGGGCACCGTGTCACGTCACCGCCTGGCGCGGCGATGCCCTCGTCGGGGCGCTCCCGCTCTACGCGAAGTCCCATTCCTACGGTGAGTACGTATTCGACTGGGGCTGGGCAGACGCCTATCGGCGCCATGGCCGGCGCTATTACCCCAAGCTGCTGGGCGCGATACCGTTCACACCGGCTCCGGGACCGCGGCTACTTGGCGAGGATCGGATTGCGCGCGCGGCGCTCCTCCAGCATGCGCTCGGAATGGTGCACGAGGAGGTCGGCGGCTATGCGTCCTTGCACATCCTCTTTTTGCCCGAAGCCGAGGCAACGGCGTGCGCCGATGCCGGCATGCTGATCCGAATGGGCGTGCAGTTTCACTGGGAAAATCCAGGATACGCAAGCTTCGACGACTTCCTGGCGGCTTTCAACCACGACAAGCGCAAGAAGGTCCGCCAGGACCGACGCAAGCTTGCGGCAGCCGGCGTGGTATTCACGCGTCAAGTCGGTCGCGACATCGGATCGGAGGACTGGGACTTCTTCTTCCGCTGCTACCAGCACACCTACCGCGTTCATGGGTCCACGGCCTACCTTTCCCGCGCGTTCTTTGGAGAGATCCAGGCAACCATGCCGGACAACCTGCTGCTGGTGCAAGGGTGGCGCGACGGTCACCGGCTTTGTGCCGCACTGGACGTCTTCGACGCGAATGCGCTCTGGGGACGGTACTGGGGCGCGACCCAATACGTTCCTGGCCTCCACTTCGAGGCGTGCTATTACCAGGCGATCGAGTTCTGCGTCGAGCATGGGCTGAAACGGTTCGAAGGCGGTGCCCAAGGCGTGCACAAGCTCGCCCGTGGCTTGCTTCCCGTCACGACGTATTCGGTACACGCCATCGCCGACCCCGCCTTCCGGCAAGCCATTGCGGATTTCTGTGCGCGCGAGCGCCGACAGGTCGATCGAACCGTCGAGGAGCTGGAAAGCTCGAGTCCGTTTCGCGACGATAGTCCACTGTCGCTGCCGGACTGATGGAGAAGACCGAGGCATACGTCGAGCCCACGTTGGGCCAAGCGCACGCTAGACTCCTCGCGCCGCGTCGTCTACCTCATACCGCGACGCCGCAACGAGGACGCCATGAACGATCCCATTCTGCTCGAGCGCGACGGCGCTCTTGCGACCCTGACCCTCAACCGGCCGCAAGCGCTCAACACCTTGGATCACGCGATGATGCGGGCGCTGGTCGCGCACACGTCCAAGCTGGCAGCGGACGCCGACCTCCGCTGCGTGGTCATCAAGGGCAGCGGGCGGCACTTCATGGCCGGAGGTGATCTGCGTACGTTCGCCGCCGAGCTCACGTCGCCGCCGGATGTCCGCCAGGCGTTTTTTACCGCGATGGTCGACGATCTCCACGTAGCCATCGCACAGCTGCGCGGCCTCGCCGCACCCGTCATCGCAAGCGTGCAGGGCGCCGTCGCGGGGTTCGGGCTTTCCCTCGTCGGAGCGTGCGATCTCGCGATCGCGGCGGAAGACGCCTACTTTGCTTCGGCGTACCGCAACATCGGCTTGACGCCGGACGGCGGCGGCTCCTATACCCTGCCGCGCCTGGTCGGCACGAAAAAAGCGATGGAGATCTTCCTTCTCGGCGGGCGATTCGATGCGGCGGAAGCGCAGCGCATCGGGCTGGTCAATCGCGTGGTGCCGGCCGCCGCACTGGAGGCGACCACCCGCGAGCTGGCGGCGGCGATCCTAGCCGGACCGGCCCTCGCACTGGGCAATGTCAAAGGCCTGGTGCACGCCGCGTGGTCGCGCGATTTGGAGGGGCAACTCCGGGCGGAGGCGACGTCCTTCGGCGCGTGCGCGGCGTCAGATGATTTCAGCGAGGGCGTCGAAGCGTTCCTGGCCAAGCGCGCACCGGCTTTCGGCCGCCCGCGAAAAGACCCTTAGAGCGCGTTCGCCGGCGCGGGCCAGGTGTGCCGTGTCAGCGGTTGAAGTCCTCGTCGGCCAGGACCGGCGCCGGCCCAGGCGCGGCGCGATTGCCGCGATTGTCGTCGTCGTTGCGTGGCGCGCGCTGCTCCCGCGGTCCCTTCTGGCGATGGGGCTTGCCGGCCCCCGGGCTACGAACGTGCCCTTGACCATGTCCTTGACCATGGCTCTGGCTCTTGAGTGGCGGTCCCGAGGTCCCGGGTAGCCCCTCGGGGATGGCTCCGGGAATCGTCAGGGTCGTCCGCGCGACGGGCCCCTCACCGCGATGACCCTCGTTTGGTCCACGCCGTGGCATGCCCGGACCGCCTTGGCGACCGGGCCGTTGCGCGAACCCTTGACCACTCGGAGCGCCGGCCGGACGTCCCGGCCCGCCGCCGCCCGCACGGCGCTGGTTGTTGCCATGCCCGGACGGACGCTGGCCGGCTCCGGCCGGACGCGGCCCAGCCTCGACGTTGCCGTTGCGCTCGTGCGGCACGCCACCGTTGCCTTGGCGCGGACCGCGGGCATGGACCTGCCCCTTGGCGCCCGCGGGCCGCGGCTGGCCGCCCTTGGCCTTGCCATTGCCCCGCCCTGGTTGTGGGGAGGGCACAGTCTTCAATCCCGCGCTCGCCATCACTGCACCGACCTCCTCAGCGGTCAGCTCGAGGGTCTGGCCGCGCTTGACCTTGGAGGGCATCGCGACCGGGCCGTAACGCGTGCGGATCAGCCGGCTGACCGTGAGACCGAGCGATTCGAAAAGCCGACGCACCTCGCGGTTTCGGCCTTCCTTCAAGACCACATGATACCAATGGTTTGAACCTTCGCCGCCGCCACCCTCCTCGAGCTTATCGACCTTCGCGGGGCCGTCGTCGAGGGTGATCCCGGCAAGCAGCGCCTGCTTGTGCTCCGCGCCGAGGGTTCCCATTAGGCGCACGGCGTACTCGCGCTCGACCTCGTAGCGGGGATGCATCATGCGGTTGGCCAGCTCGCCCGAGTTGGTGAACAGAAGCAGGCCCTCGGTATTGAAATCGAGCCGCCCGATCGCGATCCACTTGCCATTGCCGATGCTGGGTAGTTTCTCGAACACCGTTGGTCGACCTTCGGGGTCGTCCCGGGTGACGATCTCGCCCGTTGGCTTGTGATACATCAAGATCCGCGCCCGTGGCTCAGCGAATCGGACCTTCACGAGCTCGCCATTGATGCGAACCTCGTCGCCTGGGCCGACCTTCTGGCCGACCTCGGCGGGCTCACGGTTCACGGTGATCCGACCGGCGAGGATCATCTCCTCCATATGCCGGCGCGACCCGAATCCGCACGACGCCAGCACCTTGTGCAGGCGCTGGGGTTCGTTGAAGACCTCGTCAGTGGATGACTTGTGACGAACCGGACCCAGCTCCTGGAGCTGTTGCAGAGCCAGGCTCGGCTGCGGCGCCGGGGTCGTCGGGGGGCGGTGCCAGGAGCGGGCTCGCGAGCGCGAGTTGCGCTTCGGCGGCTTTGGTGGGTGCATCGGGCATCTCCAGCAGGTGGGAAGCGTCGAGCTCGGCAAGGGGAGGTAGCTCGGAAAGCGAGCGCAGGCCGAGGTCGTCGAGAAAGGTCTTGCTCGTGGCGTACAACGCCGGTCGCCCCGGCGTTTCCTTGTGGCCCACGATTTCGACCCATTGGCGGTCTTCCAGCGTCTTGATGACGTTGGTCGACACGGCGACGCCGCGGATGGCTTCAATATCACCACGGGTCACGGGTTGCTGATAAGCAATGATGGCCAGCGTCTCCATCACGGCGCGCGAATAACGCGGTGGTTTCTCCGGGGCAAGGCGGTCGAGGTAGGCCTGGAGCGAGGTCTTGGCCTGGAACCGCCATCCCGAGGCGACCTGCGCCAGCTCCACGGCGCGCCCTTCCCAGTCGGTGCGAAGCGACGCGAGACTACGGCGCACTGCATCGGCTTCGAGCGGGGGCTCGAACAGCCGCGCCAACTGCGCCATCGACACGGGCTCCCCCGCCACCAGAAGCGCGGCTTCGAGAACTGCCTTGACCTCGGTGAGATCGTCTGCGACTTCAGTCATTGAATGGAAATGGCATAGTCCAGAAACTGCCCCCAGGGCACTGTCACTCGTATTCGGGCGCAAGCGCGAAGGCACGCTCGCCCTGGAGTTGTACGTACAGGGGCGCATAGGGCTCGGCCTGGGCAATCTCGACCAGACCCTCGCGAGAAAGTTCGAGCAAGGCGAGGAACGTGACCACGAGATGCGGCACGTCGGCATGCTCATGGAACAGCGCAGTGAACTCGGCGTAGCGGCCGGCTTCCAGGCGCTTCAGGAGCCCGCTCATCGCGGCCCGCACCGACAGCTGCTCGCGTGTCACCAGATGATGCCGGTTCACCCGCGCGCGCGCAACTAGTCCAGCCCAGGCAGCGCGCAAATCATCCGGATTGACGTTCGGCAGTCGCGCCGATGCGACATGCTCGAACCAGATCCTGGCGGTGCGGAAATCGCGCTCCGCTAGGGGAAGCTCGTCGAGCTTGCGCGCCGCGAGCTTCATTTGCTCGTATTCGAGAAGACGCCTGACCAGCTCCGCCCGGGGATCCTCTGCTTCGGCACCGCGCATGGCCGGGGGCTTGGGCAGCAGCAGCCGCGACTTGATCTCGATCAGGACTGCGGCCATCAGGAGGTATTCCGCCGCAAGCTCGAGGTGGGTACGACGCATCATCTCGACGTAGCCGAGATACTGACGCGTCAGCTCCCGCATCGGGATGTCGAGCACGTTGATGTTCTGCCGCCGGATGAGATACAGAAGGAGATCGAGTGGCCCCTCGAAGGTCTCGAGGAAGACCTCAAGCGCCTCGGGCGGGATGTAAAGGTCCTGGGGAAGCTCGTTGAGGGGTTCGCCATAGATGCGCGCGAGGGGTTTGTCCTCGGCAACCTCCTGCGGCGGCACGGCGAGATCGGTCACGAGTAGTCCAGGCCCATCGCGCCGCGAACGTCGCGCATGGTTTCCTCGGCGAGTTTGCGCGCCCGCTCGCAGCCGTCGGCGACGATGTTGCGCACCAGCGCCGGGTCGTCGAGGTAGCGCTGCGCGC
This sequence comes from Casimicrobiaceae bacterium, assembly GCA_039915505.1. Classification (GTDB taxonomy): domain Bacteria; phylum Pseudomonadota; class Gammaproteobacteria; order Burkholderiales; family Casimicrobiaceae; genus CAIWHR01. Next base: position 13,097 of record JBDSND010000064.1, on the reverse strand, counting down.
GCTCACGGATGGGCTGCTGCTCGCGGATCACCGCATCGATGACCGGCTGCTTGCATTCGAGGCAGCCGATGCCCGCAGTGGTGCAGCCCTGCACGACCCATTGCTGTGTCGCCTGGTCGGAATAGACATTGTGCAGGCCGAACACCGGACACTTGGCTGGATCGCCCGGATCGGTGCGCCGGACGCGCGCGGGGTCGGTCTGCATCGTTCGTATCTTGCGCGTAACCTCGTCCGGCTCCTCGCGCAAGAGGATGGCATTGCCATAAGACTTCGACATCTTCTGGCCGTCGAGACCCGGCACGCGCGGGGTTTCCGTGAGCAGTGGCTGCGGCTCTGGCAAGATTACCCGGCGCGACCCTTCAAGGTAACCGAAAAGACGCTCACGGTCGCCCAGTGCGAGGTTCTGGGTCTCCTCCAGGAGCATGTGCGCTGCCTCAAGAGCATCGGCGTCGCCACGCTCTTGAAATGCGGTGCGCAGTTCGTTGTAACGCCGGGCTTTCTTGCTGCCCAGTTTCTTCACAGCGGACTGCGCCTTCTCCTCGAAGCCCGGCTCACGGCCGTAGACGAAGTTGAAGCGCCGCGCAAGCTCGCGCGTGACCTCGACGTGCGACACCTGATCCTCGCCAACGGGAACCATGTTGGCGCGGTAGATCAGGATGTCCGCCGACATCATCACCGGATAGCCGAGGAAGCCGAAGTTCGAGAGGTCACGGTCGACAAGCTTCTGCTGTTGGTCCTTGTAGGTCGGCACGCGCTCCAGCCAGCCGACCGGGGTGATCATGCCGAGCAGTAAGGTGAGTTCAGCGTGCTCGGGCACCTGCGACTGGATGAAGATCGTCGCGCGGCTGGGGTTGATCCCTGCGGCGAGCCAGTCGACGAACATCTCCCAAGTGGTGTCGGCAATGTTCTCCGAGGCATCGTAGTGCGTCGTCAGGGCATGCCAATCCGCCGCGAAGAACAGGCATTCGTGCTCCTCCTGCAGGCGGATCCAATTCTTGAGCGCACCGTGGTAGTGGCCGATGTGCATGCGCCCGGTCGGGCGCATGCCCGAAAGCACGCGATCTGCGAACATAGAACGACTAAACGCCGGTCAGTAAGCGCAAAAAACCCAGGACGAGGCCGATGAGCGGCCGCATCACGTCATTGAGCACACCCGTAGCCAGAAGGGCAATGATAATCACGAAGCCGTACGGCTCCATGCGCGCATAACCTGCGGCAAGCGAGTGCGGCAGCAAGCTCACGGCGATCCGGCCCCCGTCCAGCGGCGGAATGGGCAGAAGGTTCAACACCAGCAGTACGACATTAATCCTTACCCCCGCCTGCGCCATCAAATCCAAGCCATCGCTCGCGAGCGGCCCACCGCCGTCCGCAACCCGCCAGACGCCGGCCCATCCGATCGCCATACCTAGGTTGGTCGCCGGTCCGGCAGCCGCTACCCAGAGCATGTGCCGCTTGGGGTTGCGCAAATTGGCGAAATTGACGGGTACGGGCTTCGCCCATCCGAACAGAAATCCCCCGCCGCCCGCGAGCTTCGATACCAACAGTAGCCCGAGCGGCACGAGGATGGTGCCGATCAGATCGATATGTTTGATCGGGTTGAGCGTGACGCGACCGAGCATCCACGCCGTCTGGTCGCCGAATTGCCGCGCGACGTACCCGTGGGCAGCTTCGTGCAGAGTGATCGCGAAGACCACAGGCACTGCGTACAGCGCGATGGTCTGGAGCAGCGCTAAATCCATCAAGCGGCGCATTTTACCCTAGTCTGGGCTCTCCCCCTCGGGTCATGCTTGGGGATCGACCTCGATGCCGAGCCGGGCCGGATCTCCGCGTCCGAGCCGGATGAGTGTAGGTGGGTCTCCGGCGAGATCGACCACCGTCGTCGGCTCGAGGTGACAAGGCCCCGCGTCGATGACGAGATCCACCGATCGCTCGAGGCGCGCGCGGATCACCTCGGGATCGTTCAAAGGCGCGGACTCTCCAGGCAGGATCAGGGTCGATGAAAGGATTGGCTCGCCCAACTCGGCCAGCAGCGCCATGACGACCGGATGATCCGGAACCCGAACGCCAACCGTGCTGCGCTTCGGATGCTGCAGCCGCCGCGGCACTTCGCGGGTGGCGGGCAAGAGGAACGTATAGCTTCCCGGCGTCGCGTGCTTGAGAATCCGGAACTGCCAGGTGTCGATGCGGGCGTACCGGCCGATTTCCGCCAAGTCCCGGCACACGATCGTGAGATGGTGGTCGTCGCCGAGCCCACGGATCGCGCGCAGGCGCCGTGCGGCCGTGGAATCACCCAGGTGGCACCCCAGGGCATAGCTCGAATCGGTTGGATAGGCGATGACCCCGCCGCCGCGCACGATCGCCGCGGCTTGGCGGATGAGTCTGGGCTGGGGGTCTTGGGGATGGACCGTAAAGAACTGCGCCATGCTGGCTATATAATGGGGCTACAAATCGGACTTTTGGTTATAACAGGTTGAATATCCAGCAGTTACGCTACCTTTGTGCGATCGTCGACCATGGTCTCAACGTGTCGGCGGCAGCCCAAGCGTTGTACACGTCCCAACCGGGCGTCAGCAAGCAGATCAAGCAACTTGAGGACGAGCTCGGCGTGCACATGTTCATCCGCCAGGGCAAACGGCTGACCTCCCTCACGGAAGCGGGAAGTGCCGTGGTCGCCACCGCCCGGAAGGCGCTCAAGGAAATCGAAAACGTGAGGCGCCTGGGCGCAGAGTACCGACGCGACGACGCCGGAACGCTCGCCATCGCGACAACCCATACCCAGGCCCGCTACGTACTGCCGCCCGTGCTGCGCGAATTCTCGGTTCGCTACCCTCGGGTCAGGTTGATGCTGCACCAAGGCAACCCGGTGCAGGTCGCAGAGCTTACGGCGCGTGGCGACGTCGACCTCGGAATCGCCACCGAGGCGCTCGCCTCCTATCCGGACCTGGTGACCATGCCGTGCTACCGCTGGAACCGCTGCGTCCTCGTGCCCCGGGGACATTCGCTGGCGTCGGTCAACCCGCTCACCCTCGAAGCCATAGCCGAGCACCCCATCATCACCTACGACTTCGCGTTCACCGGGCGATCGGAGATCAATGCGGCATTCGATGCCGAAGGCCTGCAGCCCAATGTGGTCTTGACCGCACTCGACGCGGATGTGATCAAGACCTATGTTGAGCTCGGCATGGGTATCGGCATTGTCGCCCAGATGGCGTTCGACCCCGCACGGGACACCCAGCTGCTTCGGCTCGACGCATCTCATCTTTTCGCCGCCAGCACCACCCGACTTGCTCTGCGCCGGGGAGTATTCCTGCGCGGCTACATGTACGATTTCATCGCCCGATTCGCGCCCGCCTTGGGTCGGGAAGCGGTGGACGAGGCGCTTACGCGCGGGGTCTCCAAACAATAGTTCTCACGCGTGATTGCGAGTAGGCAAACCAAGTCCCGAAAGTCGCGAGCCGCACGATGCTGCCCACGGGTTCGTCACCATTGCTCGGATTCAACATGATTCTGACCGCCTGCACGACAATCTGCGTCAAGCGACTCGCCTCACGGTGGTTGTTGGTTTGGCTTTGCCTTTGGACGGTCGTCGGCATCGCACAGCCTGCATCCGCGCGCACCGACGCGCTTCCCACGATCACCCTTACCATCGGCGAGCACCGCATCGCGGCGGAAGTCGCGACCACGCCGGAACAACGCTCCACCGGCCTCATGAATCGCTTCAGTCTACGTCCCGACACCGGAATGATCTTCGTGTTTCCCCGCGCGGAGCCCCAGGGATTCTGGATGAAGAACACCTACGTTCCGCTGTCCATCGCCTTCATCGATGGCGAGGGTCGAATCGTGAATATCGAGGACATGACGCCCCTAACGGAGACCACGCATTGGTCCCGGGGTCCCGCGCAATTCGCCCTGGAGATGCGCAAAGGGTGGTTCCGGGAACACGGTGTCGGTGCGGGCGAGCGGGTGGGTGGCCTGCCAAAGTCCAGCGGCCAGTAACAAGGGCGTACCCCACGCAGAAGCGCGTAACCCCCCCCCCGGGCCGATCGCTGGGTGCAAGGGCACGACACGCGCGTCCGCACCCATGTTTCGGCGACCGGTTGTGGCGTACAAAACGGATGATTGGCAGAGTCCGACGAGCGGGTTACGATGCTATGACCCACCATCGAGCGGAGGATCGCCATGCTGACCGCCGTAGTCCCTGGCAAGCCAAAAGCCGTCGACCGCGACCTTCTCGATGCGCCGTTGCGACAGCTTGTCGAAGCCGCCGAAACAGGTCAGCCCCTCGAACCCGTGATGGGCGGGATCGTGCGATCGTTTGGCTTCGATAGCTTTCTGTACGCGATGGCAACCGTGAGTAGACCGGATCGAGATAGCAAATCATATTTCTGGACTAACTCGCCCGTGGAATGGGTCATGGAATACGGGGCGAATGCATATATAGAGGTCGATCCGCGCATTACGCGGACGGCAGACAGGACCGCGCCCTTCGTATGGGATGCGACTACAGTGAGTACTGATCCGAGGGTTAAGAAATTTTTGGCACGTGCCGCACTCTATGGAATTCGGAGTGGTGTTGCGTGTGGTTTCTGCGACCCCTCACGGGCACGATTTGGCCTCACATTCAACTCCGCAATCAGCCCCGTCCCGCCCGAGCGCCTCGAGCAGATTAGAGGGCAACTCGGCGTATTGATGCTTTTTTCGGCACGAGTCCACGACATTTTCATGACCAACTTCGTGCACAAGGGGGTTCCCCCAATCCAGCGTGGGCTACCGTTGTCACCTCGCGAACGACAGTGCCTCACGATGGCCGCCAAGGGACTCACCAGTTCCGATATCGGTCTCAAGCTCGGCATTACCGAGCGTACCGCCAACTTTCATTTCAGCAATATCCTCAGTAAGCTCGACGTTCTGAACCGTCACGAAGCCATCGCAAGGGCAGTGGCGACGGGTGCGATCAACGCCGAGTACTGAGCTTTTCTGCCCGCATTCAGTCCGGCCATATCTGCAGTGCCCTGAAGGACTGGACCTCGGGATCGGCCGGCTGCCCATGGCGACGCGCGGTTCACGTGCGCAGTGCGTTATCGGCGTGTCGGCTATGATTCCGGACCGGGAGCGCCGGGGTTGGCGCTTGCCCTTCCGACATGTCACTCCCCGACCCTCAGCAGCCGGTAGCACTCGCCGATCTATGCGACCGCGTGGTGATGGTCACCGGGGCTACGGGCGGTCTCGGCGAGGCACTGGCCCGCGCGTGCGCTGCGGCCGGCGCGACGGTCGTGCTGCACGGCAGGGTCGTGCCCAAGCTCGAGGCACTCTACGACGCCATCGTGGCGGCAGGATATCCCGAGCCAACGATCCTGCCGCTGGATCTCAGGCATGCCGGTTCCCCCGAGTTCCACGCGGCGGCACTGGCCCTCGAGAAGCAATTGGGGCGCCTAGACGCAGTCGTCCACGCCGCGGCAACCCTGGGCTCGCTGGGTCCGATCGAGCATCAGGCGTTCGAACGGTGGCTGGACGTGCTGCGTGTGAATGTTGCGGCGCCGATGGGACTGACGCGCGCCTTGTTGCCATTGTTGGCCCACGCGCGCGACGCCAGCGTGGTCTTCACCCTGGATACGCGTGCATCCGCGCCACGGGCCTACTGGGGCGCTTACGGCGCTGCGAAAGCCGGACTCTACGCATTGGCGGCGACACTCGCAGACGAATGGGAGAATAGGCGCGAATTGCGCGTAAATGCGGTGGTGCCCGGTCCCATGCATTCGCCATTGCGTACGCTTTCCCACCCAGGCGAGGACAAGGCATCGTTACCACGCCCCGCGCAATTGGTTCCACTCTACCTTCACCTCATCGCCGGACAAGCCAAGTCCGAGAGTGGCAAATGCATCGATGCCTCCGCGTGGCTAGCGGGAAGCCCCGCACTTACGAGTCTTTTGCCGCAGTCGACGGTTCGGTAAGGCTCGAAGCAGACGAAGCCTGGCTCCGGCCGAAGCGCAACCATATCCGCATCCGACGATGCTCGTCGCGCCCCACCGAATCCCGCCAGATTGCGAGCACCGCCGCACGCCGGTAACCGTCGGGGCGCCACACGATGGCAGCGAACAGGCTGCTGACGTAGCTGGCATCGAGGATCATGCCTTCCCTGGTGCGACCCAGCGCATCAGTGACCCTTAGCCACCGGTCGACGCCGACCTGCAGAGTCGTACCGTGGACGAGTCGACACGCGCGCAGTGCTCGGATCGCAGCAAGGCCACATCCCGCGGCTACTGCCGCACGGAGCCAAGTGTCGCCGGGCCAACTGATGACGATGGCAATCGTCGTGACCGCCACGATCGCGACCAGCCATGTGCAAGATCTTGAATGGCGAAGCACAAGTCGAATTGAAGGAACGATTTTCATGTTCCCATCTTGCTCGCAGGAGTATGCGCATGCCAATCGACCGCATGGTCGATGCATCCCTCGACGTCTCGGGCGCCGAGCGCCGCCCACCTCGCCGTGTCCCTCGACTGCCGGTGGCTATGGCGTCAATGCTCGGTTCCGGCGCCACGCTTCAGGACGGACGAATCGCTCGCGCAGTGACCGCGTCAATGGCGCGTGTCAGGCGACAATTAGATTTGCCGGCGTGTTGACGCCAGACAGGGCGCGGATCGCTCGGGCGATTCGCTGGCCTACACCGGACGCTTGCCCGCCAGCAGTAACCAAGTCGCAACCACCGTGTCCGGATTGAGGGACATGCTCTCGATGCCTTCGGCGAGCAGCCATTGGGCGAGATCGGGATGGTCCGAAGGCCCTTGGCCGCAGATGCCGGCGTATTTGCCGGCCCGGCGACACGCGGCGATAGCCATCGACAGCATTTGCTTCACCGCCTCGTCGCGCTCGTCGAACGTAGATGCGATCGGACCTCCTGAATCCCGGTCCACCGCCAGGGTCAGCTGGGTCATGTCGTTGGAGCCGATCGAGAAACCATCGAAATGCTCGAGGAAACGGTCGGCTAGGATCGCGTTCGACGGAATTTCGCACATCATGATCAGCCGCAAACCGTTCTTGCCACGCTTGAGGCCCTGCACCTCAAGCAGCCGCACGACCTCCTCGGCTTCACGCAGGGTGCGCACGAAGGGCACCATGAGCTCGACGTTGGTGAAACCCATGTGATCTCGCACGCGCTTCATGGCCTCGCATTCCAACGCGAAGCAGTCGTGGAACTCGGGCGCGATATAGCGCGAAGCGCCGCGAAACCCCAGCATGGGGTTTTCCTCATGGGGCTCGAACTCGGCGCCGCCCAGCAGGTTCGAGTATTCGTTGGACTTGAAGTCCGAGAGTCGGACGATGACCTTCTTGGGATGAAAGGCCGCGGCAATCGTGGCTACGCCCTCAGCGACCTTGCTGACGTAGAACTCGGTCGGGCTGGCATAGCCCGCGATCCGGCGCCCGATGTCTCGGGCGAGGTCGCGCGGCAGGCGGTCGTATTCGATCAACGCCTTGGGGTGGATGCCGACGTTCTTGGCGATGATGAATTCCAGCCTTGCAAGACCCACGCCCTCGTTCGGCAGGCGCCGGAAGTCGAACGCCAGGGACGGATTGCCCACGTTCATCATGATTTTGGTGCCCACTGGGGGCATCCGGTCGAGCGCGACCTCGTCCACGTGGATATCGAGCATGCCGGCATATACGTGACCGGTATCGCCTTCGGCGCACGACACCGTGACAGAAGCATCATCGGCCAGTGTCTTGGTAGCATCACCACACCCCACCACCGCGGGGATGCCGAGCTCACGGGCGATGATTGCCGCGTGGCAGGTGCGGCCGCCACGATTGGTAACGATCGCGGCCGCGCGCTTCATCACGGGTTCCCAATCCGGGTCGGTCATGTCGGCGACCAGCACGTCGCCTTCCTTGACGCGGTCCATCTCGGCAGCTGAACGCACCAGCCGAACCTTGCCCTGGCCGATCTTCTGGCCGATCGCCCGGCCCGTGGCCAGCACGTCCGACGTTCCGCTCAAACGATAGCGGCGCAGGATCTCCCCGCTTTCCCGCGAGCGCACCGTCTCCGGGCGCGCCTGCAGGATGTAGAGCTTCCCGTCGACACCATCCTTGCCCCATTCGATATCCATGGGCCGCTGGTAATGCTGCTCGATAGTGACGGCGTAGCGCGCGAGTTCCTCGATCTCGTCGTCAACGAGCGAGAATTGGTCGCGCGCCTCCTCGGCTACCTCCGTGGTCACCGTCGAGCGCCCGGCCCGCGCCTCGGAGCCGAACACCATCTTGATCGACTTGGTTCCAACGCTCTTCGCCAGGATCGCCCGGCGTCCGGCCGCCAGGTTCGGCTTGTAGACGTAGAACTCATCAGGGTTCACCGCACCCTGGACGACCGTCTCACCCAACCCATACGACGAGGTGATGAAGACGACCCGATCGAACCCGGACTCCGTGTCGAGGGTAAACATGACACCCGCGGAACCCTGGTCACTGCGCACCATACGCTGCACCCCCGCAGAAAGCGCCACCTCGGAATGGGTGAAACCCTGGTGCACCCGATAGGCGATAGCGCGATCGTTGTAGAGGGAGGCGAATACCTCCTTTACAGCATGAAGTATGTTATCCAATCCTTTGATGTTTAAAAATGTTTCCTGCTGGCCCGCAAAGGAAGCTTCGGGTAAATCCTCGGCCGTTGCGGACGAGCGGACCGCCCAAGTTGCCTCCGGCGCGTCTCGGGTCAACGCCTCGTAGCCGTCGCGTATCGCGCTCGCCAGCGGTCCGGGCAGCGCCGCGCCGACGATCCAGCCGCGGATCTCTTTGCCCGCTGACGTAAGCGCGGGCACATGGTCCACGTTGAGCCCTTCCAAGCGCTTCGCGATGCGCGCGTCCAGGTCAGCTTGGGTCAAGAACTCACGGAACGCGAACGCCGTGGTGGCAAAGCCTCCGGGGACCCGGATCCCCCCGGCAGCGAGACTGCTGATCATCTCGCCGAGCGACGCGTTCTTGCCGCCCACCCGCTCTACGTCGGTCATCCGCAGCTGATCAAAGGAAATGACGCGCGCTTCTGGTTTCATGCCGCTCCCTAAAATTGTGCACCGGCGCCTGCTTACCGCTAATGTCGCACTTGTGGGATTTTAGCTTGCACACCCATCGGATCCCGGCTCGATGCGTTGCGCGAGCCGGCTTACGCAGTGCGAGCGTGGAGGCCGCAACCGCGGCTCGATCGCACGGTCTCGTCCGAGGGCCAGGCAGCACGCGCGAGGCGTCTCTATGCAAGCGCTGGTTGCCAGCGAAGACAACGCGCCCAGCGAAAACGGGCCTTGCGGCCCGTCTATCGTGCTCCCGCCCCTACGGCGCAATCAACCGCTGTGATGGCCGCCGGGCGCGTGACCTTCCACAGGCAGGGGGAGATCGATTGCCTCCCCCGTCTCCGGGAGCGCACCGCCAACACGCTGCCGCCCCCGAACTGCGCGCCTCAGACTGCGGTACAGGTCGGGATGGGATTCCTTGAGGTAGCTTATGATCTCGAAATCGACCCGTTTGACCTGGGAGAGATCGATCTGCTCGACGTGTACCAGACGCAGTAATTCGCGCACCGGCTTCGGCATCTCCCGGCCGCTTTCGTATCGCGATCCGCCGCTCTGGGTCACCCCGATCTGGGTCCAGAATTGCTCCTGATTGAGCCCCAGCCGGCGACGGATCTCGCGCGGATTCAGTACACGGTCGAAGATTTTCACGATTCAGATGGTTAGCGGCCGCGGCAGCCAAAAAGCCCCCGCAATACCAATGGCATAATACTGGCTAAATGGTCACCTTTGAGCAAGTACTGCCTGTCGTTAACGCTATGACACCTTGGCGCGAGTGTTGCAAATGCGCTCGTTCTCCTCCTCTTACAATCCCTTGGACGTCAGGTAGTCCTCGTAGTTTCCGACAAAATGCACAGGCTGGGGGCCGCCGAGCTCCAGCACTTGAGTGGCCAGCGAGGATACGAACTGGCGGTCGTGGGAAACGAACACGATCGTCCCACGGTACAGCTCAAGGGCCAGATTCAGCGACTCGATCGTTTCCATATCCATGTGGTTGGTCGGTTCGTCCATGAACAGGACATTGGGCCGCAGGAGCATCAGCTTGCCGTAGAGCATGCGCCCGCGCTCCCCCCCCGACAGCACCCGCAATGGCTTTTTGCCGTCGTCACCGGTGAAAAGCAGCCTGCCGAGTGTCGCGCGCACGATCTGCTCGTCGTCTCCCTCCTGCGTCCAGCGCCCCATCCAATCGACCACCGTCTCGTCGGACTCGAACACGCCGGTCTGGTCTTGCATGAAATACCCGGTTACCGCCTTCTCGGCCCACTTGACGGTCCCCGTGTCGGGCGGGAGCTCCCCGAGCAAGGTGCGCAGGAAAGTCGTCTTACCGGCCCCATTCGGGCCGATCACGGCTAACCGCTCGCCGGCTTCGATCAGCATGGAGACATTCGCGAACAGCTCGCGCGGCTGATTCCACCCTTTGGCGAGATGCTGGATTTCGACGGCATGGCGGTGCAGCTTCCCCTTGGCGTCGAGGTCGAAGCGGATGTACGGGTTCTGCCGCGACGAAGGCTTCACGTCCTCGACCCGGATCTTCTCGATCTGACGGGCGCGCGATGTAGCTTGACGCGCCTTCGACTTGTTCGCGGAGAACCGGCGCACGAATTCCTGCAGGTCGGCGATCCGTTCCTTCGCCTTGGCGTTGGCGGAGAGCACCTGGGCGCGGGCCTGCGTGGACGCGATCATGTAGTCATCGTAGTTACCCGGGTAGACCCGCAGCGTCGCGTAGTCGAGATCCGCCATGTGGGTGCACACGCTGTTCAAAAAATGGCGATCGTGGGAGATGATCACCATCGTGCTGGCGCGGGCGTTGAGGACGCCTTCGAGCCAACGAATGGAATTGATGTCCAGATTGTTCGTCGGCTCGTCTAGGAGCAGGATGTCGGGATTGGAAAAGAGTGCTTGTGCCAGCAGCACCCGTAGTTTCCAGCCGGGGGCAACGGCGCTCATCGGGCCGTCGTGAAGGCCGATGTCGATGCCCGCTCCGAGCAGCAGCTCGCCGGCGCGTGCTTCGGCTGTGTAGCCGTCATACTCGGCAAAACGGGCCTCGAGCTCGGCGGCGTGGAGATAATCTGCCTCGCTGGCCTCCGGATTGGCATAGATGGCATCGCGCTCCTCGCGCGCCCGCCACATCGCCTCGTGCCCCATCAGCACTACGTCGAGGACCCGGGTGTCCTCGAAGGCGAACTGATCCTGCTGCAGCTTGCCCAGGCGCTCACCCGTGTCCAGGCTGACGCTGCCGGCGGAGGGCTCGAGATCGCCCCCCAGAATCTTCATGAGGGTCGACTTGCCGCACCCGTTGGCGCCGATGAGTCCGTAGCGGTTGCCGTCGCCGAACTTGACGGAGACGTTTTCGAACAGGGGCTTCGCCCCGAATTGGATGGTGACGTTGGCAGCGACGAGCACGGAAGATCCTGCGAGATGCGTGCGGCGCTCGGAGGCACGCCGGCACTAAGGGGAAACCCACCATTCTGCTAGAATCTCATCCTAAGCTCAAGACGCGTAGCGGCCGCCCGGTGGGCACCACTGCGTTGCGTTGGTCGCGCCGAGCGCGCCCCCTTCATGCTGCGCTACGACCTCCACTGTCATTCGAACCGATCCGACGGCGTGCTCGCCCCGGCGGCGGTCGTCAAACGTGCAGCCGCCCGGAGCGTGGACGTGCTGGCGCTCACCGATCACGACGGCATCGCCGGCATCGACGAAGCACGCCAGGCGGCCCACGAATGTGGCATCCGTTTCGTGGCAGGTGCGGAGCTCTCGGTAACCTGGGAAGGTCACACACTTCATGTCGTGGCCCTGGGCATTGACCCGGCCAATGCCACGCTGGTCGAGGGACTCGAAGGGGTGCGCACCGGTCGGATCGAGCGCGCCAGGCGGATGGCGGATGCGTTGGCCGAAGCCGGCATCGCGGGCACCTACGAAGGCGCGCTTGGCTACGTGACCGACGCGGGGCTGATCGCACGGACCCACTTTGCGCGGCACCTCGTCGATGCCGGCCATGCACGCGAAGTCAAGGATGTCTTCAAGCGCTTCCTGACGCCGGGCAAGCCTGGCTACGTCGCCCACACCTGGGCCGGACTGACGGAGGCAATCGAATGGATCCACGGCGCGGGTGGCCAGGCGGTGCTCGCCCATCCGGGACGCTATAAGGTCACGACGACCGGCATGCGAGGCCTCCTCGAGGCTTTTCGCGGGGCCGGCGGCGACGCAATCGAAATTCTCTCGCCTTCCCATACGCGGAGCCAGGTCGCCGAATTCGCGACCCTGGCCCGGGTGCATGGCCTGCTTGGGTCGTGCGGGTCGGATTTCCATGCCCCCGGGGAGGGCGGTCTGGACATCGGCGATCTGCCGCCGATGCCGGTAGGCGTCACGCCGGTGTGGACGCATTGGTAAACACGGCGCGACCCGGCCGACCCCTGCCGTAGGCGCCGCCTCAGTAAGAATCCCCACGCCCAGCGACACCGCCCAGCCGTCGTTCGCAGTCGCCACTGCCCCCCTCGCGCCTATCCCCGCCAGCCGCGCGCCGGAATCGAACCACCGTGCGACAATCGATGCAGCCATGACGACCGCTGCAACGCGCCGCTACGTGTTTTTTGTGTCCGACCGAACCGGCATCACCGCCGAGATGCTCGGCAATAGCCTGCTCTCGCAGTTCGAGGGCTTTCGCTTTCTGAGGGAAACGATTCCGTTCGTCGATTCGCCCGATAAGGTCGATGCCGTGGTGCGCCAGATCAACGACCTCGCGGCGCGCGAGGAGCAGAAGCCGATCGTGTTCAGCTCCATCGTGGACGAGGTGGCGAGCGAGGCGATTCGTCGTGACGCCGATGCCCTTACCATGGATCTCTTCCAGATCTTCATTGCACCGCTGGAAGCTGAACTCGCCGCCAAGAGCTCGCACACGGCCGGCCGCTCCCACGGCATCACCAACAGTCACGAGTACTTTTCACGGATGGAGGCGATCAACTTCACCCAGGCGCACGACGACGGCGTCGCCACCCGCGACCTCGGCAAGGCGCAGGTTATCCTGGTCGGCGTGTCGCGCTG
>JBDSND010000053.1:0-8348 GCA_039915505.1 Casimicrobiaceae bacterium | reverse complement strand
CCGACCTCACAAACGCCGACCTTGCGAACGCCGACCTAACGAACGCCGACCTCGCGAACGCCGACCTCACAAACGCCGACCTTGCGAACGCCGACCTAACGAACGCCGACCTCGCGAACGCCGACCTCGCGAACGCCGCGACGCTAAACATCGAACGCGTGATCATCGAGTCGGGCGGATGGCGTCCCGGAAGTCAGAGCGAGATCACGTCCTTGCGCACGATCTGGCCCTTTTCGATCACGTACATGCCGAAATCGGGCATCACGTCGCCGAACTTGTCGAAGTCGAGCCGGCTTGAGGCTCCTTCGTAATTCACCTTCTGCTTCTGCGCCAGCAGCTTCTTGCCCTCGGCAAAGGAGAAGACCTTGGTGCCGGGTGGGTTCGACACGTCGCGGATTTTAGTCGTGATCTCCGTGGGCCCTGCATTGGCGCCCGCGGCCTCGGCCGCCAGCGCCAGCGAGATCACCATGTCGTAGGTCATGGCTGCGTAGACGTTGGTCGCGACCGGCTTGCCCATAGCCTTTTGGTATTCGGCGTCGAGGTGCTTGTAGGACGGCGCGCCTTCGTTCGAGATGGCGTCGACGGCGATCACGCCTTCGACAGCGTCGTTGCCGAGCGCCTTGACGAGGTCCGCGTTGGCGGCCCAGCCCGGCATGACCCACTTGACGTCCTGTCCGGACTGGAACCACTCGCGCAGGATGATGGTGGAGTCCGGCAGGTAGGAGCCGGTGACGATGACATCGGGTTTCGCGGCCAGGATCTGCTGCAACTCGCTGCGATAGCTCGGACGGTTGGGCTCGTAGACCACGCTCGCCACGACCTTGCCGTACTTCTTTTCCCAAATTTTCTTGAAGCCTTCGGTATTGCCGATGCCGGAGGCATTGTTGAAGGCCATCGTGGCGGCGCGCTTGAAGCCGCGCTTCTCGGCGGCGGCGGCGAAAGCGGCCCCAATCTGGTCGTTGGTGGCCTGGAAGCGCCACACGAGGTCCTTAGTGTCGAGGGTCGAGATCGCCGGGGCGCCGGACGTGTTCATCTCGATGATACCGGCGGCGTCGGTGAGCGGCATCACCGCCAGGGTCACGCCCGATGACCACGTGCCGAGGATCGCCTGCACCTTGTTCACCTCGATCAGTTTCTTCGCGGCCAGCACCGCCGCCTCGGGCTTGGTCTGGCTGTCTTCCGAGAAGAGCTCCAGCTTGCGGCCCGCGGCCCCACCGGCGGCATTCACCTCCGCGAGCGCGATCTCGATGGCCTTTTGCATGCCGCTGCCATAGGTGCTCCCGCCACCGGAAACGGGACAGAGCGAGCCGATGCGCAAGGTGCCGGCCGATTGGGCGAACACGAAACGGGGTAGCGCGGCCAGGGCGACAGCGCCGGCGCCGGTCGCGAGCACGCGGCGGCGATTAAGATTGGGTCTGGATTGCATTAAGGTCTCCGGGAAGTAACGAAAAGGGTGTTCGGTCTCAGATCAACGGCAACGTTACGATGTGAATGAAAATCGACAACGGGACGCGCATCGTGTCCGCCGCTGCCAGGCGGGTCAGGGCGCGGCTAGCGTGTTCTTGTACACGACGCCGGCCTTCATGATCAGCGCAAGGTGCTTGCCCTGCTGCTGCAGCAGAGATAGATCGTCCAGTGGATTGCCGTCGACCACCACCAGGTCGGCATGGGCGTTCTCGGCGACGACTCCAAGCTTGCCCGCTTGACCCATCAGCTCGGCATTCACGACGGTCGCGCTCTGTAGAACCTCGGCTGCCGACATGGCCTGCGCCTGCAAGGTGAACTCGTTCGACTGGTCGGCGTGCATGTCGCCGAGCAGATCGGTGCCGAAGCCGATGCGCACCCCGGCAGCATGGGCGATGCGGATCGCCTCCACCCCCTGGCGGTTGACCTTGTCGAGCTTGGCGAGCATCTCGTCGCTCCAGCCGAGCTTGGCGCCGTTGCGCGACAACGAATCGTAGGTGGCGAGGGTCGGTACCAGGTAGGCGCCGTGCTTGGCCATGACCTGTGCCGTAGCTTTGTCGATGAGGTTGCCATGCTCGATGGTGCGCACGCCGCACGTGACCGCGCGGGTGATGGCCTCGGGCGAATAGGCATGCGCCATCACGTAGGTTCGCGCCGCGCGCGCTTCCTCGACGATCGCCGTCATTTCTTCGATCGAGTACTGCGTGCCCTCGAGCGGATCGTTGGGCGAGGCAACCCCGCCGCCGGCCATCACCTTGATGTGATGGGCGCCGTTGCGCAACTCCTCGCGGACGGCGCGGCGCACCTCGCCGACGCCATCGGCGATCACGCCCAGGAGCCCGACCGCGCCGCAGCACACGCATTGCCCTGGCCCCTGGAAGAAAGCTGGCCGGACGTCGCCGTGGCCACCCGTCTGGGTGATGGCCCGCCCGGCGATGAACAGCCGCGGGCCTAGGAAAATACCGCGCTCGACCGCCTGCACCAAGCCGGCGTCTGCACCCGCGGCATCGCGCACCGTGGTGAACCCGCGCATCAGAATGTCGAGCAGCACGTCCTTCGCCTGGGCGGTGATGAGCGACTGCGGCGTCAGCGACAGCTTGAAGAAGTCCGGCATGGTCGCCGTGACGTGCACGTGCGCGTCGATGAGCCCGGGCAGCAGGGTGCGTCCGGCGAGGTCGAAGACCTCCGCGTCCTTGACCTTGCCGGGCTTGTCGACGATGCCGGTGATGCGGCCGTTCTCGACCACCACGGATTGCTTGGACCGAAGCGTGCCGCGCACGCTATCGAACAGGTTCGCGTTGCGCAAGACGATGCGGGAAGACATGAGTAAGGCTTTCCTTGAAGTTGCTCTTGTCAGGGCGTCAGCAGGGAACCGGTCCGCGAGCGTCGCACGCGCGACCCCGAAAGCCTGGGATCATGGTAAACGCAATGCGGGCCACCGCCAAATGTCGCCCCGAAAGGCCGCTCAGTCGACCTGCGCGAGCAGGGTCGCGTTGCCCCCCGCCGCCACGGTGTTGACCGAGACCGAGCGTTCGTGGGCGAGTCGCCATACCGGGTAATGCCACGGCGCGCCGTCGGGCTCCACCACCGGGATGCGCGCCCCGGCGCGTGCCGCGACCATGACCACCGCGCGCGCTGCACTCGACGAATCGGCGGCCAGCACGGCGGCAAGGGACTCGCGACTGGCCCATTCGGGTGAGCCCGGCGGCAGCTGCTCGACGCTGGTCCATCCGGCCGCCCGGAGGGTTTCGGCGGCCCGTTTGGCCGGCCCGCCGTCGGTGGTCGCGGCGAGCACCAGGGCATTGCCGGCCGCCACCGCCGCGAGCGCCTGGCCGAGCCATACGGCGAAGCTATTGTCGCCACCACCCAGCGCCACGGTGAGGCCGCGCGGCTCCAGGCGCCAGCTGTCGCGCTCGCCGGTGGGGCTCGGCAGCTCGCGCTCGCCGGCGCCTTCGAGCGTGGATGCGTAGAACGCCGCGAGCGATGCGATCTCGGGATCGGGATGGCGCGCCAGCGCGGCCAGAACGGTGCTACGGCGCGTGGCCGGCTGCGGTCCGCTGTCGTGCCCATGCCGAGCCGGTCGCGGCCGTGCGCCCTGGGCCAGCGGCGCCGCGGCGCGCGTCACTTCCTGCGTGTCGGGTCGTGCGGTCGCGCGCGACAGGGCGCGCAGGTACAGCGGACCCCCGGCCTTGGGACCGGTGCCGGACTTGCCTTCGCCGCCGAAGGGCTGGACGCCCACGACCGCCCCGATGATGTTGCGATTGACGTAGACGTTGCCCACCTTGGCGCGGTCGACGATGAAGTCGATCGTCGAGTCGAGTCGGCTGTGGATGCCGAGGGTCAGGCCGTAGCCCGTGGCATTGATGGCCTCGACCACGTCGGCAAGGTCCTCGCTTCGGTAGCGGATCACGTGCAGCACCGGGCCAAACACTTCCCGCTCGAGGACCTGCAGCTTTGGGATCTCGAAGGCCACCGGCGCGACAAAGTGACCCGATGCATCCCGTGGCAATGGGCCACGCGCGATCAGCCGCGCCGAGCGTTCCATGGTCGCAATGTGCTCGTCGAGCGCGCGCTTGGCGGCAGCGTCGATGATAGGGCCAACGTCGGTGGCGAGCCGGGCCGGGTCGCCGACGCGAAGTTCCTGCATGGCGCCGCGCAACATCTCCAGGATCCGGTCGGCGATCTCTTCCTGGACGTACAGCACGCGCAGCGCCGAGCAGCGCTGGCCGGCGCTGTCGAAGGCGGAAGCGATCACGTCGGCGATCACCTGCTCCGGCAACGCCGACGAATCGACGATGGTCGCGTTCTGGCCACCGGTCTCGGCAATGAGGGGTATGTTGCCGCGCGCGGCGAGCGCACGGTGGATATGCGTTGCGACCTCCGTCGAGCCGGTGAACACGACACCGTCGATGTCGGCGGCGACCAGCCGCGCTCCTACGGATTCGCCACGACCGGGCAAGAGCTGTAAGGCGTCGGTAGGAACGCCGGCCTGGTGCAACAGCCGGACCGCCGCTGCGGCGATCAGGGGCGTCTGCTCGGCGGGCTTGGCCAGTACCGCGTTGCCGGCCGCGAGCGCCGCGGTCACCTGCCCGGTGAAGATCGCCAGCGGGAAATTCCACGGACTGATGCACACCACGACGCCGAGCGGCGCGCCGAGGGCGCCCTCGCGCGCCTGCCGCGCGTAGTAGCGGCAGAAGTCGGCGGCCTCACGGACTTCGCCGATGCCATTGCCGATGGTCTTGCCGGCTTCGCGCACGGCGAGATAGATGACCCGCGCGGCATGCTGCTCGAGTAGGTCCGCGGCGCGTTCCAGCACCCGGGCGCGCTCGTCGGCGGGCGTCGTGCGCCACGCCTGCGCATTGCGTGCGCCGGTGACGGCCCGATCGACGTCGGCATCGGTCGCCTCGACCACGTGCCCGACGACGACGCGCGTATCCGCCGGATCGACGATGGCGGTAGCTTGAACGCCGGTGGCGGGCGGGGCGTCGGCGAGTAACGGTTCTGCGCTCCATGTCTCCGCGGCGGCGGCGCGAAACGCCGTCTCCAGTTTCGCCAGCGCGAGCTCGTCGGATAGGTCGATGCCTTGGGAGTTGCGACGATCGGGATACAGCGCTGCGGGGAGTGGCACCCGCGGATGCGGTGTACCGGCGAACGGCGCCGCGGCCGTGACCGGGTCCTCGATCAAACGTTCCAGCGGGATGTCGGGATCGACGATCTGGTTCACGAACGAGGAGTTGGCGCCGTTTTCGAGCAGGCGCCGCACCAGGTAGGCGAGCAGCGTCTCGTGGGTGCCGACCGGTGCATAGATCCGGCACGGGATGTCCATGTTGTCGGGGCCCACGACCTTGTCGTACAGCGTCTCGCCCATCCCGTGCAGGCACTGAAACTCGAAGTCGGTCTGCCCCGCCGCCACTTCGATCACCGCCGACAGGGTCGCGGCGTTGTGGGTGGCGAACTGGGGGTACATGAGGTCGGTATGGGCGAGCAGCTTGCGAGCACAGGCGAGATAGCTGATGTCGGTGTGCACCTTGCGGGTGTACACGGGGTAATCGTCGAGGCCATCGACCTGGGTGCGCTTGACCTCGGTATCCCAGTAGGCGCCCTTGACCAGGCGCACGGTGAAGCGCAGGCCGCTGCGCCGGGCCAGGTCGAGCAACCAGTCGAGCACGAAGGGGCAGCGCTTCTGGAACGCCTGGACGACGACGCCGAAGCCCTTCCAGCCAGCAAGCGCGGGGTCGAACGCCAGCGGCTCGATCAGGTCGAGTGACAACTCCAGGCGATCGGCCTCCTCCGCATCGATGGACAGGCCGATGTCGTAGTCCCGGGCCAGCAGCATCAGCGCGCGCAGGCGCGGCAGTAACTCGGTCAGCACCCGCGCATGCTGGGCGCGGACGTAGCGCGGATGCAGCGCCGAAAGCTTCACCGAGATGCCCGGGCCTTCGTAGACCCCACGTCCCTCGGCGCTCTTGCCGATAGCGTGGATAGCCTCGACGTAGGCGTCGTAGTAGCGATCGGCGTCGGCCATGGTCATGGCCGCCTCGCCGAGCATGTCGTAGGAGTAGCGATAGCCGCGGGCCTCGTTGCGCCGGGCCCGCACCAAGGCGTCGCCGATGGTCTCGCCCAGCACGAACTGGTCGCCCAGGAAACCCATCGCCGCGCGGGTGGCCGTGCGGATCACCGGCTCCCCGACCCGATGCAGGATCCCGGTGAGGGCGGCGGACAAGCCGACGGTGGAGCGGCTTCGGGCGAACTTGCCGGTGACGACGAGGCCCCAGGTCGCCGCATTGACGAACAGCGACTCGCTGCCGCCGAGATGCGCGCGCCAGTCGCCACGCGAGAGCTTGTCACGGATCAGCCGGTCGGCCGTATCGGCATCGGGAATGCGCAGCAGCGCCTCGGCGAGACACATGAGCGCGATGCCTTCCTCCGAGGAGAGCGCGAACTCGTTCATCAAGGCGTCGACCCCGGAGCTGCGCGCGCGCTCGGCGCGCACGCGCTCCACCAGCTGCCTCGCCCGTGCCTGCCATCGCGACAGGGCGTCGGGATCGAAAGTTGCCTCGGGTACGAGCGCGGCGACGGCTTCGGGCTCCGGTCGCCGGTAGGCTGCGGTGATCGCACGGCGCAGTGCCGATCCGGAGTGCGCGAGCGCGAACGGGCCGCCGTGCGGCGGGTGGGGAACGGTGGTGTTGGACGTCGACATTGGCGCGGAGTCTAGCATTCGTTGCCATGAACAGTGTTCGGTAATGGTCCGTCGATAACGACTATCGAACGGTAATAAGTCAATATTTAAAGTGATTATTCTGTTACTACGGCATCTCATCATATAAAACATATTGTCTAAAATTGATGGGTCTGGTAGTGTCGCTCGCACCCTCAGCGACTTTTCCTCCCCATGGAAGCTCGGACCATCGACGACACCGATCGCCGCATCCTCGACGAACTCGAGCGCTCCGGTCGCATCACCAATGTCGAGCTCGCGCGGCGCTGCCATTTGAGTCCGGCTGCATGCCTGGTGCGCGTGCGGCATCTCGAAGAGACGGGCTTCATCAAGGGATACCGGGCGATATTGGATCCCGCCAAGCTCGGCCAGACCATGACCGTATTCGTCGAGGTGAAGCTCGATCGCACCACCCGCGATGCGTTTGCCCGGTTCGCGCACGCAGTCGCGGCGGTCCCGGAGGTCCTCGAATGCCACATGGTGGCGGGCGGCTTCGACTATCTCCTCAAGGCGCGGGTCGCCGACATGGACGCGTATCGCGATGTCCTCACCCGGTTCCTGGTGGAATTGCCGGGCGTACGCGAGACCCATACGTATGCCGTGATCGAGGAAGTCAAGAATGACCCGTCGCTGCATCCGCTGCCCCTGCGCCGGGCAACGGGTCGCACGCGCCGGCGCGACCCGACGTGAATCGCTTGAAGTGCGATGGATTCGATCGGCATACCGGCGCGAGGATTTCCGCGTGAAGGGAGCCGCCCCCGGACTGCCGGCCACGCCTGCAGCGCTGGCCGCCATTGCGTTGTGGGGCACCCTCGCGTGGCTGTCCCTGGTACTCGCGGCGTGGCCGCCCTTCTTCCTGCTCGGGTCGGCGCTCGCCATTGGCGCGCTCCCCGCTCTGTACCGAATACGCGACTGGCGCGTGCCGGCGCGCACCCTCGTCCTCGGGGTGTACGGGCTGTTCGGGTTCCACTTCTTTCTGTTCCTCGCGTTACGTCACGCACCCCCGGTCGAAGCGAACCTCATCAACTATCTCTGGCCGCTGCTCATCGTGTTGCTGGCGCCGGTCCTGCTGCAAGGCTATCAGTTGAGGGGCCGCCATGTCGGCGGAGCGCTGATGGGATTCGCGGGTGCGATGCTCTTGATCGGCCCCGATGTCCGGGAACACACCTTCGCGATCGGCTACGTCTATGCGCTGGCCTCGGCCTTCATCTGGTCGTCGTACTCGCTGTGGACCAAGCGCGTTCCAGCATTCAGCACCGCCGCGATCGGCCTGTTCTGCGCCGTCGCGTCGGGACTCGCATTCGTTGCGCACGGATTGCTCGAGCCACGCTTCGTTCCACCGCGCGGCGATCTGCCCTACCTGCTGGCCATGGGTCTTGGACCGATGGGGGCGGCATTCTTCCTGTGGGACCGGGCGATGAAGCGCGGCGACCCGCGCCACATCGGTGCGCTGGCCTATCTCACCCCGGTACTGTCCACCTTGCTACTCATCGCCGCGGGACGCGGCGCCCTGTCGCTTCGGATAGCCCTCGCCACGGCGCTGGTCATCGGCGGGGCGTCAATGGCGGCGCGATCGAGGTAACGGGGTCGGTGTAAGTTATCGGTCGTCGGCAATCTACCGGATACGGGGCTGGTGCGTGCCGCCGCGCACCCCTGGTCCGTCGGT
>JBDSND010000203.1:0-7466 GCA_039915505.1 Casimicrobiaceae bacterium | reverse complement strand
TTGAGTTCGACGCTGCGTCCAATTCAACCCCCAACAATCGTTGTCCGAGGTCCCTGCCCATGCTTGCATCGCTTTTCCGCTTCGCTGTAGTGGTCGGTTTCCTGGCCGTTTCCACCGGTCACGCCGCTAATCTGCAACCATTCGACATGGCAGCCTTCGACAAGCTGCAAGCCGAGGGCAAGCCGATCCTGGTGCATGTGCACGCCGATTGGTGTCCGACATGCCGGGCCCAGGCCCCGATCCTGGCGGAACTCCTCGCCGATCCGCGCTTCAAGGACGTGGCGGCACTCGCAGTGGATTTCGACACCCAGAAGGATGTTCGGCGGACGCTCAAGGTCAATCAGCAGAGCACCCTGATCATCTATCGCGGACGCACCGAGGTCGCCCGCACGGTCGGCGATACCCGCAAGGAGTCCATCGCGGCCACTTTGCAAAAGGCTAAGTCCTGATCCGGGTGCCGCCGTGACGGTTCTCGGCCCGGCAAGCTATGGCCTCGGCTTCATGGCCGGAGTCGTATCGATCCTTTCCCCGTGTGTGTTGCCGATCGCACCGATCGTGGTCGGCAGCGCCCTCGCGGCACACCGCTGGGGCCCGGTCGCGCTCGCCCTTGGTCTCGCCGTGAGCTTCACCGCCGTGGGCCTGTTCATCGCCACGGCCGGATTCGCCATCGGTCTCGACGCCGAATGGTTCAAGACCGTCGCGGCGTCGCTTCTGGTCGTCTTCGGGCTGGTGATCCTGAATTCGGCGCTGCAACGCCGGTTCTCCGGTGCCGCGGCGCGGATCGGTACCCTGGGGGACGAATGGCTGCAGCGCCTGCGCATCGATGGCCTGCGCGGCCAGTTGGTCGTCGGCCTGCTCCTCGGCCTGATCTGGGCTCCTTGCGTCGGCCCGACCCTCGGTGCCGCCTCACTGTTGGCGAGCCAGGGAAAGGACCTCGCTCACGTGGCGCTGGTGATGGCGCTCTTCGGCGTTGGCGCCGCGCTGCCCCTCGTGGTCATTGGCGCGGTCTCGCGCGGGGTAATGGCTCGCAGCCGCGCAGGTTTGCTCCGCACCGGTGTTCACGGCAAGTACGTACTCGGCGTCCTCATTCTCAGCATCGGCATTTTCATGCTGACCGGGTGGGACCGTGCCGTCGAACGCCACCTCAACGACATCGCGCCCAAGTGGCTGCTCGACGTCACCACCCGTTTCTAAGGAAATATCATGACCCGACTCATTCCCCGCACTCCCGTTCCCGCCCTCACCGTCCCCACCCTCGATGGCGCCGACTGGAGCATCGAGACCGCCAAGCCCGAGCGCTTCTCGCTGGTGGTGTTCTACCGTGGTTTGCATTGCCCAATCTGCTCCACCTACGTGGCGGAGCTTGCGAAGCTCGCGCCGGACTTCGCCGCGAAGGGCGTCGCCTCGATTGCCATCAGCAGCGATGCGGAGGAGCGTGCGAGCAAGGCGCGGGCGGACTGGAAGCTCGGCGACCTCGCAATCGGACACTCCCTCGCCATCGAGACCGCACGTCGCTGGGGATTGTTCATTTCGAGTAGCCGCGGCAAGACCTCGAGCGGCTTCGAGGAGCCGGCGCTGTTCAGCGAGCCGGGCATCTTCCTGGTGCGTCCCGACCAGTCGTTGTATTGGTCATCGGTTCAGTCCATGCCATTTGCGCGCCCGCACTTTCGCGAGATCCTCGCGGCGGTCGATTTTGTGATCGCCAAGGATTATCCGGCACGCGGCGAGGCGTAACGATCCCGGGTACAGGCGAGGGCAAGCGCCCGGTCCGGGGCGCTGGCACCCGACCCAAATGGACCGAGCGGTTCAGCCGATCGCAAAAAGTAGGGTCAGAGTCGCTTTTCGCGCCGGGTCGATGTCGGCCGAGAAAGGTCGTGTCCGACCCCATTTGCGGGACAGACCCCAATGCGGGACACCATCTGCGGGACGGAGTGATCGGCGAACTGCCGACTCGACCATGCGCCCCCACCCGGGTGGCGCGCTATCACAACGCGTACGGGCCCCATGGGACATGGGATGGCGGACGGGAGAAGGCGCCCGCCGCAATCTGCCGCAAGATCGCGATTGCGAAGGCAACGGGCCACCACGAGATCGTCGTCTGGGGTGATGGCGAGCAGACGCGCAGTTTCATGTACATCGACGACTGCGTCGCCGGCACGTTGCGGTTAGTCGACAGCGAGGCTGCCGAACCGCTGAATCTGGGGTCCGACGAGCTCGTCTCGATCAACGAACTCATCGACATCGTGGAGCGGATCGCCGGCATCCGGGTGCGGCGGCGCTACGACCTCTCGGCGCCGAAGGGCGTCCGGGGGCGCAACAGTGACAACGGCGCGGCGTTGGGCCAGCTCGGCTGGGCACCCGCCACCCGCCTCGAGGACGGGCTCGAGCGCACTTATCGCTGGATCAGCGAACAGGTCACCGCGCGGGCGGGGCGGTCGGCGTGATCAGAACCGGCTCCGCGATTTTTCATACGCCGCGGAGAACGCGCATAAGTAGGGTCAGAGTCGAATTTTAGGTGCATTACTAGTAAATAGGGTCAGAGTCGAATTTTAGACCGTCGGTGGCGTGAGTCGATTCCGGTCGAGATAAGTCGACTCTGACCCTACTTAGATCTGCCCGGTCGAGATAAGTCGACTCAGACCCTACTTATGCCGAGTCGGTGGGATGCGCCCGGGGCCTAGCGCTGCGCCGCGCCCGCCACATCGGCCAGAACAACAAAACGATGGAGACCACCAGCAGTGTCGCCGACAGCGGCTGCGTGACCAGCGGCGAATAGTCGCCGGCGGACATCATGAGGCCCGAGCGCAGCTTCGCTTCGGCGAGCGGCGCCAGGATGAAACCGATGACGAACGGCCCCAGCGGCATGCCGGCACGCTCCATTGCGAATCCCAGCACGCCAAAGCCGAGCATGAACACCACCTCCGCGACCCGGCTGTTGGAGGCAAACACGCCGATCACGCAGAACGTGAGCACGACCGGCAGGATGTAGTGCCGCGGGATATCCAGCAGGCGGCGCAGTAGAGGCACGGTCGCAGTCATCAGCACGAACATCGCGATCGACGAGAGCAGGCAGGTGGCGATGATCGCGTACACCACGTCGGCGTTGTTCTTGAACAGCAGCGGGCCCGGCTGGATGCCGTGAATGAGCATTGCACCGAGCAGGAAGACGTCGATGACGCTGCCGGGTATCCCCATCGCGATCAGCGGTATCAGCGCGCCGCCGACGGTGGCATTGTTGGCGGCCTCGGAGGCCACCACGCCGTCCGGGCAGCCGTTGCCGAATTCCTCCGGATGCTTCGACACGTTCTTGGCCACTGTGTAGGCGACGACCGAGCCGATGTTGGCGCCGATGCCCGGCAGGATGCCGATCCAGGTCCCAATGGCCGAGGAGCGCAGCAGATTGATTAGTTGCGCCTTCCAGTCGCGCCACCCCATCATCAGGCCCTCGCTGGTGTAGCGCACTGCCTGGCCGAGCACGTGCGGCTTGATCGAATCTGCCATGACCGTGCCTACCGCGAATACACCGACGAGCACCGGCAGCACGTCGAAGCCGCCTTCGAGTTGCCATTGGCCGAACGTGTAGCGCGCCTGGCCACTGGTGAGATCGACCCCCGGATACGACACCATCGCGCCGATCACCCCGGACAGCAGTCCCTTGAGCATCGACCCCTGCGTGACCGACGAGATCAGCACCAGCGCCATCAGCGTCAACGAAAAATAGTCCCAAGGCGAGAAGCGCACCGCCAGGTCGGACAACGGCTCGGTGATGGTGGCCAGCGCGACCCACGCGAACAGCGCGCCGAAGGTCGACGCGCCGATGCCAAGGCCAAGCGCGCGTCCGGCCTGCCCCTTGACCGCCATCGGATAGCCATCGAACGTGGTCATCACGTTGGACGGCGTGCCCGGGATACGAAACAACGTCGCGGAAATGAGCCCCCCGGTGATCGAGCCCGTGTACATCGACACCAGCAGGATCATCGAGGCGACGGGGGTCATGTGAAACGTGAACGGCAGCGCCAGCGCGATCAGCATCGCCCCGGTCAGCCCTGGAATCGCGCCGACGACGATTCCAGCCGCCGTTCCGAACACGATCATAACCAACGGTAACGGCGCAAACATGCCAGCGATGGCGTCGAGCATCCCCATTGCGTATCGCTACGGCAGGTCGGTGACCAGAACGTGACGGAATACGTAGTCGAGCCCGAAGCCGAGCACAACCCCGACCACCAGCGCCGCTGGCAATGCACGCCGCCGGTGCGGGGCCAGCCAAACGATGGACAACGCCAGGAAGACCACGGTCGCGATGCTATAGCGGACGACTCCGAACCCAAGCACGGCGACATAGGCACCCACGACGACGACCAGGAAGCCCAAGTCGCGCCAGCGCTCGCCCGGCACCGATGCGCTCTCCTGGCCGCTGCCGCTTCCCCACACGCTGCGCATCAGCATCGCCACTGAAAGTGCGATCACGATCCAGCAGGTCGCGTTGGGAATACTTCCGGGGCCGACCGGTTCGAGCACGCCGGGCGACAACGCGCGGCCGTCGTACAGGAACGCGCCCGCCAGCGCGATGGCCAGGACAGCCATCGCGACTTCGGCGCGGCGGGTGCTGGTGAGTTGCACCGGCTACTTCCTGACCAGAGACTTGGCGACCGGCTCGATTGCCTTGAAGGTGTCGTCGAGTGACTTCTGGAACGCCGGCCCGGATACGAATTCCGACGACGAGGCCTGCTTCGCCTGGGCAGCCTGCATCTCCGGTGAGGCGAGCGCCTTCTGCAGCATTGCCGCCATCCCGTCGATCGCCTCCTTGGGCGTTCCTTTGGGAGCAAGCCAGTAGTTGTTGATGCAGAAATCGAAATCCAGGCCCTGCTCGCGCATCGTCTGGATGTCTGGCTCGAGCTTGAGCCGCTCAGCCCCCGTGTAGCCGAGCGCGCGCACGCCGCCGGCCTTGAAATTCTGGTACTCCGACGACGACAGCATGCTCACCTGGGTATTGCTGCCCTTCAGCGCGGCAAAGTTCTCGGCGCCGCCGCCGATCTGGACGAAGCGAAATTTCGCGCCCGGGAACGCAGCCTCGAGCATGCCGCCACCGAGGTGATTCAACGCGCCGACGTTGACGCCAAATATGATGGTGTTCGGCTTCTCCTTAGCGGCCGCCAGCAGCTCGGGCAGGGTCTTCCAAGGTGCGTCCGCGCGCACCACCGGATGCAGGCAGAAGCCGCCGGTGAGCGCAACCGGCTCGAAGTCGCGGTAGGAGAGCTTGCGGTTCGGGTCGACGATTTCGCCCGACAGCAGCGCCAGGTGGATGGCCAGGAACGTGTAGCCGTCCGGCGCCGCGTTCTTTACCTGATTGCCGCCGACCGAGAAGTGCCCCCCGACATTGATCACCGTCAGCGGCTGCGGCAACAGCTTCTTTTCCTCCACAACGCGCTGGATGTTGCGCACCAGCGTGTCGGTGGTCCCGCCCGGGCCAAAAGGCACGATGATCTTGACCGGCTTCTCGGGCCAGCCAGCGGCGAAGGTCTGGGTTGCGACGAGCGCGCTCGCTGCGGCGAGGGCAACGCTCATAATCCTGATGATGACGGACATGTCGACTCCTTTGGGCCAATGACCGGCGGAGGATAGCAGCGAATGGGGACTTGTAGATACAGTGTGCAGCGTCGACTGCCATGACCGCCAAATGCAGTCCAAAAGCATGGCCGGAGCGGCGGCGGCTCGCGATAGGTTGCTGCTGATGACTTTGAACCCCGGCGGCAACGCCCTCGTCGAATCAACCGCCTTTTACCAAGACGTAGGGTCAGAATCGACCTATCGTCTCACTATTTGGCGGATTCCCTATCGTACGGGAAGAGGCGACTCTGACCCCATTGGCGGTGGCCTCCGACGGGGCGCGAATCCCCACGCTCGGCCCCGCCGGCGACCATCGATGCGAGGTGGTCCGGCGCGAATCAGTCGTCCGAGTTAAGAAGTGCGATCCAGTCGTAACCGATATCGACCCCGCCTCGGTTATCGTTTCGGCCGCTCCACGGTTGGGCCGGTCACGCACCGTCACCTTGCCAGGATGCGTCACTCCCGCTTGCGGATGCGGGCAGGCGAGCCATCGGTGGATCCATCATCGATCACCACGACCTCGTCGGGCGAGCGCGTCTGACGACAGCGAATCGAGCGCTTCGCCGCGAAGATCGTGTCGACCGCAGGTGGGCGACACGCTATGAATGAACCGCAGCATTCCTTGAAGCGGCGGCCGCTGATGCATTTACAGGGCGCGTTTCGCGGGACGTACATCGGCGATTCGGGCAGGACGGTCAGCCTACGCGTCGCGACGTTACCCGCGGTCGCAGCAGGCCCTTTGGCAAGATGAAGGGGCTAGGTTCGGTTCTCAGCATAAGACGTACGATGGGGGCGTTACGGAGTGGCGAGCGGCTTCGGCGCACACGCTTCCGGTTAAGTGCCCTGAAGTTGCGAATTCACCAGAAGACGCGTCATCCCGAAATCAGTCGGGTGGCGTCGACGACGACTACTCCCACTCGATCGTTGCCGGCGGCTTGCTGGAGATGTCGTAGACCACGCGATTGATGCCGCGCACCTCGTTGATGATGCGGCTCGAGACTCTTGCCAGGAGATCGTGCGGCAGCGGCGCCCAGTGCGCGGTCATGAAGTCAGTGGTGTGCACGGCGCGCAGCGCCACCACGTGCTCGTAGGTGCGCCCGTCGCCCATCACGCCCACCGAGCGCACCGGCAGGAACACCGCGAACGCCTGGGCGGTGAGGTCGTACCAGCTCTTGCCGGAGGCGTCGTCGATCGTCGCCCGCAGTTCGTCGATGAAGATCGCATCGGCACGGCGCAGCAGGTCGGCGTGGGCGCGGGTGACTTCGCCCAGGATGCGCACGCCGAGACCCGGGCCGGGAAAGGGATGACGATAGACCATCTCCCGCGGCAGGCCGAGGGTGACACCGAGCTCGCGAACCTCGTCCTTGAAAAGCTCGCGCAGCGGCTCCAGAAGCTTCAAGTGCAGCGTCTCCGGCAGCCCGCCGACGTTGTGATGCGACTTGATGGTGTGTGCCTTCTTAGTCTTGGCCCCCGCCGACTCGATCACGTCGGGATAGATCGTGCCCTGCGCCAACCACGTGGCGGCGTGGCCGCTCTCCGCCAGGCGCTGCGCTTCCCGCTGGAAAACGTGCACGAACTCCCGGCCGATGATCTTGCGTTTCTGCTCGGGGTCGCTTACGCCGGCGAGCTCGCCCATGAACTCCGCCGAGGCGTCGACGTGCACCACCCGCACCCCCAAATGGCGCCCGAACGTGTCCATCACCTGCTCCGCCTCGGCGAGTCGCAACAATCCGTGGTCGACGAACACGCAGGTGAGCTGGTCGCCGATGGCCTCGTGGATGAGGGCTGCGGCCACCGATGAATCGACGCCACCGGATAGTCCCAGGATCACGTTGTCGGCGCCGACCTGGGCACGG